>NZ_JBFROI010000062.1:0-21049 GCF_041471405.1 Vibrio sp. 10N.261.52.C11 | reverse complement strand
GGAAAGCCGCGATGAACCAGAAAAAAGCGCTAGGGGGAGCTAGCGCTTTTAAGACCAACTAAGTCCGTTTAGCCTGGTAGATTTTTAAGCTATATCATGAGGATATAACCAATTTTTTTACTTAGGTAAATCAAAAAGCCTATTCTTTACGACTGCCTTGAGTCGTAAATTAAGTATAGTCGGGTTCTTATAATAAACCGGATTTTTCTAAAATTAATTCATATGAATTTGACGATTAACCGACACAATAAACTATTCGGAAATCACAGATGAGATCGCATTAGTAATCAGCTTTCTAAGTAGTTTATTTTTATCATCTAAATGCTTTGCCTTTCTATAAACAAGCTGGATATCAAAATCTGGAACATCAATTGGTGGCTTCACAGCTAGTAAGGTTTCTTCACTATCCATATCCTTGCGCGCGACTAGCTTGGGGACAATACACAATAGTTCTCTGCCACGAATGAGTCGTTTAACAGTTAAAAAGTTACTGGAAGATATCGCGACTTTCCGGCTTAAACCGAGTTCACCTAAACGAGTGTCCACTCCCGTCTTTAAAGCCCCTGCAGGGGAAACAAGCGCGTGCTCGACAGCAACAAATTGTTCTAGCGACATCGGCTCCTCAATGGATAGAACCGATTGATCAAGTAAACAAACATGTCGCTCCGTATACAAATGCTTTGTTCGATATTGCTTTGGTACCTCACCAAAGCTGCCTATCGTCATATCAAGCTTGGCATCGTCAAAGACTTGCTGGTAGTTACTCCGGTTTACATTGAACAACGCTACTTGGGAATAAGGAGAGGATTGCTTAATCAGGTCAAACAATATTGGAGCGAACATCTGCTCGGCATAATCAGTGAGACCAATCTTCCAAGTCCCTTTATAAGTCTCTGCATCAAACGATTTAGATAACAGAACTTCAGACTGGATGGTATTCAGTAGCGCGTCCACGGTACTTGATAGTTCAATGGCTCGGTCGGTTGCCTCCATCTTGCTACCCACCCGCTCAAACAAAGGGTCATCAAACAACTTTCGTAGCCTTTGTAAGCTATGGCTCATCGCAGATTGGCTGACATAACAACGCTCAGCAGCCTTACTCACGCTATTCGTTTTATACAAAGCCTGCAGTGCAATCAATAAGTTAAGGTCAATTCCTTTCCAGTTAAAATCAGCCACAAATCAATCCCATATTATTCATAGTTATAATTAAAACAATTAATTTGAATCATAGTTCAACTCCACCTAAATTACGCTAAACATTTATCTGGAATCGATCATGCTTTCAATTTTTAAAACCTTTTTCTGGCTTGGCTGGATTAGCTTTGGTGGACCAGCAGCACACATTGGCTACTTCCGTAAAACCTTTGTTGAGAAACTGAATTGGTTGTCCGACAAAGAGTACGGGCAGATTGTCGCTCTTAGCCAATTTCTACCGGGCCCAGGTTCAAGCCAAGTTGGCTTTGCGGTTGGCTACAAGAAAGGTGGATTAACAGGTGCTATTGCTGCATTTGTCGGCTTCACTTCCCCATCTGTGATTCTGATGCTGATATTGGCGTTAGTCAGCAACCAGCTATTGGAAGCACCACTTTTCAATTCAATCATTCACGGGCTTAAGTTATTAGCGGTAGTGGTTGTGGCTGATGCAACCTTTGGTATGTACAAGAACTTTTGCCAATCGAAGATAGCAACCGCCTTATGTGTGATTACCGCGATTGTTCTGCTACTGATTCCAGGCATCTGGCCTCAAGTTTTAGTGCTTCTATTTGCAGCGATGATTGGCAGTAAGTTCTTGACATCTCAAGAGCTCAAAACGATACCTTCAACGCAAAAAATATCGGTAACGCCTCTCGTGATTTTTGTTGCTTTGCTGGTTGGTCTGCCTCTATTCAGTGCTTACTCTCAAGGTATTGAAGTATTTGGCCTATTCTACCAAGCAGGTAGCTTAGTATTCGGTGGCGGCCACGTAGTACTTCCGTTGCTACAAAATGGTATTGGTGACCAACTGTCTCAAGATGCCTTCTTAACAGGTTATGCAGCAGCACAGGCAGTACCAGGGCCTATGTTTACACTTGCGACTTACTTAGGTTATGTATTGATGCCATCGGCACCGATCACAGGCGCACTACTCGCAACGATTGCTGTGTTCTTACCGGGCTTCTTATTACTATTAGGTGTGTTGAAAAACTGGCAAGCAATTGCGAGTAAACCTTTGGTGGCTGGCGCTCTTACTGGTGTGAATGCGGCGGTTGTCGGTTTATTGTTGGCAGCGCTATATCAACCGATCTTCACAAGCGCAGTGAGCAGTGGTTTAGACTTCGCTTTGATCATTGTTGGCGTGTGGCTACTAAAAACAATGAAGATGCCAATCGTATGGATGGTAGCTCTGTTTATTGCAATAGGGTTTGGACTCGGAGTTATTTAATATAATGCCCACTAATTCTAATTAGTGGGCATTATAATTTTCGGATTATGCGACCGTTGAGATAGTGGTTATTCTTCTATCTGTGTAGAGGCTGGACTGGCATCGTCTTGGTTAAAAGACTCAGGGGGAATATACACATCAGCACGTCTGTTTTGAGCTCTACCTTGAGAAGTTTTGTTACTTGCGATTGGCTCAGACTCACCCAATGATTTCAGGGTCATTTTCTCTTTTTCAACACCGTAAGTGAAAAGCTGTTTAGAAGTGCTTTGAGCTCGATCTAGCCCCAACCCTTGGTTGTAAGCTTCACTGCCCACCCAATCGGTATGGCCTTCAACCGTCACTAAGTAGTCATTGTCTGCGAGATGTTTTGCCACATCAACAAGCACTTCACGAGCAAGAGGGGTCAGATAATAACGATCAAAGGCGAAGTTAACACGAGCAACAAGCTGCCCTTTGTCACTATCAAAGCTAGCAATACCAAGGTTTGATATATAAGTGAGACAATCACTTGGATCAGTGATCAACTGTGAGCGCTTAAGAAGCTCCCACTTGAGAGCTGGATCATGACTTCCCTCATGAATTTGCCAATAGCCATCACGATGACTAGCCACCCCTTGAACTTCACCAATTTCGATGGTGTGAGAATACTCTGAAAAAGTATTCCCACAATATTCTACTACCTGATCACTAATCTCCTGCCCATAACTAGAGAAAGAAACAAGCATACCTAGTGCTAGCATTGTATTTTTCATCTTTACTCACCCATATAGTCTCGATACGCCAGTACCTCGAGATCCTTTTTGAATTAGCTCTTCGATTCGTTGTATTAACTCCTCCCTATCACTAACATCAATAATGTCTGAGCCAGGGTCAATCACACAATCTTGAAACCCACTTTGATCACTTGCATTAAAATCAATGCCAATCACGCCGATGAACAAACTGCCGTTCTCAGTCATGAAATGCTCTCTAGCCTCATCACAAAGGCCATTATCGACTAAGTTAGGGAGTATTCCATTATTAGGAAACTCCTGACCATCACTAAGAATGATGATAATTTTCAACTTTCCGTTGTACTCTTCAATTTCCTCAGGTGTCGCTCTACTGTCTGGTTGCCCATCATTGAGTACCTGTAAACCGCGAATCAAACCTTGGTAGGCAGCTGTATTACCACCAGCATTCATACCTTGCACAACCTCAACTTCATCAATATCACTCGTTAAAGGAAGTACATAGTGTCCATTACCTGTTGTTCTTACCATTCCAGAGTGGTAGAGAACATTGTCGGCAGACCTAAAATGAAAGTTAAATTCAGCATCATCAATCTTATTATTGAACATGTCATCTACTGAGTTTGAATAGTCAACTAAGCTTGCGATCTCAAGTCTTCGTCCATTCATGCTCATAACACTTTCAACTGTTTTCGCCTCATAAAACTGCCAAGATTCTTGAGTTGGACAAGCGTCCACATCACTGGCACAAGCACGAACAGTATCTCGTGACTTATTGGCCCAATATCCCCAATCCACCTGCTCATAGGTTCTAGTAAATGAACCGTCCGCTTTATACCTTAATTGACTACCCGCATAGAGCGAGTCTGATATTTTGTCTTGTACTCTCAAATTAAAAGGAACTATAGCTAATCGGTTAAGGATAATCGTATCTCCAGCCCGAGGTACAAGTATTCTCAAAGCTAGCTCGTCAACCGCAACTTTCAGAGAATCAATTTTTTTTGATATGCTTGAAGTCCCCTGTGACCAGTTACGTGTCATAGAGCCTGAAAAATCAGTAACTAATACGACATCAACGATCTTATCGCCGAGATATTCAGGGTATTTTGCAGCTTCCGCCTCACCAAATAACGGTTGAGTGTCCTCAAACGATGGAACGAGGTTGAGAGCAAACCATGAGTCATATACCGTCGTTGCATCAACGTCATAACCAATTATCTCTGTATTATCGTTTTCGAGTGTTGGTGCTTGATAATTACGCTTTGTTGTCACCTTCACGCTACGAACTTCTCTTACATAATCTTTAACATAAAGCTCTGCCATCTCTTGTGCACTTGCAGCTTTATCATCAATAGTAATTGCAAGTGCAGCTGCTTGTGCTGAGTCGCGTAGGCGACTTGACTCAGTAATATACCTAGCCCCCTCGACAGCAAAAAAAGTAACTCCTAAAATAGGGACTAACGACAAACCTAGCCAGACAGCAGCAACGCCTGCTTGCCTTTGTAAGCTGATAAACTGTGATTTCCCGTGTCTGTTCATACTACCTCCCTACCATCACTGAACTGGATGATATGATCATTGTTGAAGATGAAGGATCTCCCCAAACACGCGAAAACCACGAATCGCTTTCAACACAAAGTGATACTTGGTAAAGCGGAAAAATGATCCCATCCTCTTCAGGAACCAATTGTGTTTTTTGATCAATACCAAGTGATGAGCAGCCTAAGGTGCCATATCTTGGCGAGGCAAATACACTCCGTATTGTTTTGTCTTGTAATGATTCAATTTGAATTGCAACATTGTTACTATTTGTATTTAACAGTCTCCCCGAGATACTCTGCATGTCAGTTAAGTCCTGTTGAGATAAATTAAAACGCTCATCATAAAAGCGTGTTCGCTCTTTTAAAACATTTACGATAGAGAAGGAAGCTCGATCAAGTTGAGCACGAACTATAAGCTTATGGCTTACATCAGTCATGAAGTAGAAAAGTGCAATAAGTACAATCAGTACCAAAAATAACTCTATACTGAACGACCCTTTACATTTATGAAAAGACGTATGTTTGGTCATATTCATCACTCCCACCCCTCGTGCTCTAGGGTTAGCACAATCGTTCTTTCTATCGGCTCTTCTTGTTGTAAAAAAAATGGCCAAATTGGTTTATGGTTATAAACTAACTTGATCTCAGCAATATTATACCCTTCATCATTAAGGACGAGCTCCGCGTCTGATGCACTGACATTTGAAATGAAATCCGCATAACTTTTATAATAAAGTCCAGACACCTCAAATTCGTCTTTAGGGGAGAGAAATGACCATAAGGCATCTGGAGAGTTTTTTACCGACTTCAAAACAGTATCGTAACTATTATATGAAGAAGATCCTTGATGTACTGCTGCAGCTCTTACTGATTCCCTCAAAGAATATTCGAGTAAATTAATTGCATAAATACGATACCCCATTTCAAATATCATCACAGTTGCAACAATTAAAACAATCGCACCAAGAGAAAACTCTACCGTGGTTACTCCTCTTTCTTTATATTTACACTTCAACCATTTCATATTAACCACCTACTCTAAGTTGAGCGGGGAGATCACTCTAGCTATTTGTTGTAGTTCTCTTTGTGAATACTCTTCACCGAGTAACTTTTCAGCACTTCGCATATCACCTAATTTAATAAATGCAATAGCTAGGTTAGCTCTGACTTTTTTGTTTGCTGGGTTTCTGTTGTAAACAGGAGAGAGAATTGTTACAACCTCTGAATATTTATTTTCGGCAAACTTAACCATGGCTAAATTATTTTTAACCGCAATATCATCATAGCCTTTCATTCGAGCTCTATTAAATGCATTTTCAGCGTGAGGGTATCTTCCCAGCATACAATAGGAAATCCCCATCATCATTTGAACATCAGAGCTTTCATTGCCTATCTCAACAGATTTTCTAAAACTGTCTACCGCCAAGTTATCTAAACCATCGTGGTGGTAAATCTCCCCTCTTAATTGCAGTAAATCTTGATTTACTACACCCTGACTAATCAAGTAATCTGAATAAAACCGAGAGGATTCAACATCCCCAAGTTCAAAGTAGGCTAGCGCTAAGGATTGCATAATTTTAAAGTCATTTGGGGTTTGAGAAAGTTCGTACTTATAAGCATCAACTAAACCTTCGTAGTTTCCTATTTTCTTCAAACTCTCTATATCTGCATAGCCTTCACTAGCTGGTTGTGTTGAATTTGATACACAACCGGATAGATTAAAGAAAAATAGTAACACTATCGTTTTTAAAATACTCATAACTGTGCACCTAAATTAAAATTCATCTGTGACACGCCCGGAGCCAAAATAAGTATCACGATAGGGAACATGATTAGTAAAATTAATGGAATACTCATTTTCGCAGATAACTTCCCCATCTTCTCCTCTATATTAAGCAATTGCATCTTTCGCATATCTTCCGCAAGATCTGCTAATATATTCGCAACGGAAGAACCATACTGTATATTTTGGATAATGGTTAAAACAAAACTAGAAACTTCTGGAGCGGGAAGTCGATTAGATAAATCATTAAGAGCCCTATCAATACCTTTAATCTTCCCGGAGTCGGCAGTAATTTTAACTTGATAACATAAGTTTTTATCAAAACCTTGAAGTTCCTTAGCTAAATAAGAAAATGAAGCTTCTATTGTCATTCCGGTTTGGACACAAACAGCCATCATATCCAATAAATATGGTAGGTTTTTTGATATTCTTTTCACCACTGTCTTTTTTCTTAAATCAAGTATCATATCAGGTAAAATTACAATCGTTAGTATTCCTAAACATCCATATAACGCTAAGTTCATTAAAGATATATCTAACCAAAGTAAATAGATTGTATAAACTGCGATCAAGAAAATTTTAAATGGGAAGTAAAGTATAGCGAGACCTTTGGTGTGAAATCCCGCATCTTTGAGTCTCTGCTCCAACTCTTTACGATTCTCCTTACCAAACTTAACAAGGAAACTCCCCATTTTATGTGTATTACTTTTTCTTTTGTTTAATCCAAAAAACTTATCCATTCGCTTTTTCTTTCGGCTAACAAAATACAAATCAATGAAAAGTACTGAAAGTATGATGACCAAAGCCACAACTCCGTAGGTAATCATAACTTGACCCTCTTAACTAGCAACCAAACAATGAATAATCCCAAGACCTCACTACCAACCACATAATAAAGAATCCACCTACCCTCAGGATCATTTAAAATAAAATCGATATTTGCTGGATGAATTTGACTTATTATTAATACAAAAATAATTGGAATTGCGGCAACCACTTTAGCTGAAATTCGAGCTTCCGAGGTCATTGCCATTTTTTTCATCTCCATGGTTCGCGCATCAACAAGGACTCGAATCAACCTAGCCAATACACCTTTGAGCTGACCACCGCGACTTAAGTTAGCTCGGATAGTAATAGTAAAAAAGATATACTCAGGATAAGGAAATGCGCGACACGATCGCTTAAGAACATGCTCTGCATTCTCACCCAACTTCAAACGCTCCCCCATATCTTTAAACTGCCGACCGATCTCTCCTGACATATTGTCACCAACAAAACAAAATGCCTGCATCAAGCTTTCGCCAGCAGTTACCGCACTCATAAGAATATTTAGTGCATCAGGAAACGTTTGCTCAAAATTTCGACGTCTTTTATTTTTTAAGTATTGATAACCGGTAAAAATTAAGAAGCAGGCCAGCAAGGCAAAGTAGAGATAAGAGTTTAAGGTTAAGAAATTAAAGATAATAAGGTAGGAAACCCAAACCGAGAGAATGACATATACAATCGCAATAAAGTTACCTCTTGGACCAAGTACCTCTATGGTGGGAGAGAGATCATGCTTAAACTCAGACCAGCGTTTTTTGCCAATAAGAGATTGGAAATTAATCGCGTCAATACCCTCATCATCAGTTTGAGCTGCCGGAAAATAGTTTTTAACTTTTCCTTTCTTACTCGGGATAAGTAAAAAGCACGCAAAACCAAATAGTATGAGAGACAGCCACAATATATTCATGAACCCTCACCTCTAAATGACTGCATCAACTCATCATATAACCCATAGAAATGCGCTTTTTTAACCAGTTGCGACCGCTGCATTATCCCCTCTGTTGTGAACTTACCTCGAACTACCTCGCCGTAATTGACTTCGTCATACTGAAAAGCAAAAATTTCTTCCATCACAACGCTGTCACCCTCTAGGCCGACAATTTCTGATATGCTAGTGACCTTTCTCGTTCCGTCTCTAAGTCGGTTCACCTGGACAACAACTTCGATCGCACTAACTATTGCTCGTCTAATCGCATCTAGCGGCTGGTTTAGGTTCGCCATCATGACCATAGACTCAACACGGCCAATAGCATCTCTAGGAGAATTGGAGTGTAAGGTTGACATAGAGCCTTCGTGACCGGTGTTCATTGCCTGTAACATCTCAAATGCCTCTGAGCCACGACACTCCCCAAGAATTATTCTATCGGGTCGCATCCGCAGAGCATTAATAACCAAATCTCGCTGCGTAACCAAACCTGTACTTTCTATACTCTCGACTCTCGTTTCCAAGCGAACTAGATTCGGCTGTTCTAAGCGAAGTTCAGCCGCATCTTCGATAGTGACAATACGCTCGTCATCGCTAATGTATTGTGAAAGAGCGTTAAGTAATGTTGTCTTACCAGAGCCCGTCCCTCCAGAAATAAGTATATTAAGTCGACACCGTGATGCGATAGAAAGAACTCTAGCCATATCAAATGACATAGAATCAAATTCCACCAACGATTCTAAATCAATATTTTGCTCTCTGAACTTCCGAATCGATATCGTCGTTCCATCAAGAGCAATTGGAGGGATGACGATATTAACCCGACTCCCGTCAGCTAGGCGAGCATCAACAGTTGGAGAAAGTTCATCGACACGTCGACCAACGCGCGAAGCGATCTGTTTAGCTATATTTAATAGTTGGGCCTCATCAACAAAAGTAATATCCGAACGCTCAATCTTGCCATGCTTTTCAAAGAAAACATTATTTGGTCCATTAACCATAATATCAGTGATAGCATTATCATCGACTAATGGTTGAATTGGTCCTAAGCCAAATAACTCATCCAACATACTTTTGACAATACTAGAACGCATCATCGTGGTTACGGGACGTTCATAACTTTGAGCAAGTACATCTACTGCACTTTTGACTTGAACTTCAAGCTCGCTTCGAGACATACCCTGAATAGCCTCTACATCTAAAGCCTCAAAGATCTGCATCCGAAATGACGAATAAATCTCTTTATTAGAACTCATCTACCCACCAATCGAGATAGCCAGCCATGTGGCTTGCCAGAGCTTTGTCCATTAATTAGGCTCGTCAGTTCTTCAATCGCATTATTGACGCTTCGTTCATGCTTATGAGCACGCTTACCTTCAATCAGCAAATGAGAAAGCTTCTTGCAATACACCATATTTAGATCAACTTTCGCACCAAGATATTTATCTAGGTCTGACTGCTCTATAACGAATGTACTTTCAGGACGATGATGATTAGCAAAAGTAACGACTCGGATTCGCTTACCGATTGAAATCTGTTTTTGCTCTAACGTTTCTAGGAGAGATTTTGCGTTGCGAATAGAAGAAACTGAAGGCTCAAAAACCACGACAATAACATCATAAGTTTCCACGAGTAGCTGAGGGTCAACTCTGAAATCTATGCTGCCCGAAAAGTCTTCGATAATGAAGTTGGTATTTCGGCTCATCAGTTCACATAATATCTGGTTGTAATTAAATATTTTATCTTGATTACTCTCTCCTTGAAGAGCAAGTAAGCGAAATGATTTACGAACTTTAGTCAAATATGACAACGCACCTTCGGTGTCTAACTCATGAATAGGAACAGCAAATTCATCAATTGCTTTTGAGCGAAAATCTTCTAACCCCATTAACACATCAATATTCGAATCACTGTACTGGTGATCGACCAAAATCGTATCAATATTTTGCGATGATAATTTAGAGCCTAGTTCAGCAGTGATAAAGGAAGTACCAATCCCTCCCTTACTACCAACAACAGCTACCCTCTTAGCTTTTCGTTTTTTACTAACTCCGGTATATGTCTCTAAATTTTTATGTACATTCATAACAAAATCAGAGAACTCGAGCTTATTTATCGGCCAGAGTAAGTAATAAAATCCCATCTCTTTTAGATCTCTAAGAGTCGAGATAGAGTCTTGCCCGCCAATAACAATAACGCCTTTTCGTGTTGGTAATTTACTTGCTATTTCCTGAGCATCAACCAAGATATCTTGGGATTCTGTTAGATCGAGTATGACGATATTATCCGTTTGTTCAGAATAGAACTTGGGAGACAAAGCTTCCCTCTTAATGCAATGCGGCTCATTCCATCCCTCAAATTGAAACATCTCTTTGACTAAATCTGAGCATTCTTTTGATTGATAAATCAGAGCACAACTAGCAGGGCCATTCGTTAGCTCAACAACTTGAGGTGTTGTGTCTTTTATATTTTTGACGAGATCAAACATAACTAGATTCCCTCTACCAATCTTTCCTTGTGAGCGACCTGACGAACTCTCGCTGCCTCAGAGAAACAATTACGGCTAAATTCCGAGCCTTCTATTTGGGGAATATCACACTTTTGGGTCACTAGAGCGTGATAAGTGATCGTAACTTTAAGATCTTTACTCTGTTTTCCGTTTTGTTGAATCACAAATGATTCAGCTGCCAAAGGGAGACTAGGAAAATAGGCGACAGCTTTGGTCACAACTTGTTTACCTTGATTGGTACGATACTCAAATAGATATGAAGCTCCAGGATCAACCTCCTGCACTTTCTGCAACAAACCTACAAGCTGCGCCTGCGTCTCTCTCAATGACATCACAGTAAATGTATAAGTGTGCGTTTCTGGGTAAACCAAATATTCCACGCCTTTTCCATTGAAGTAACGTTCAGTACAACCAGAGAGCAGCAATATAAATAAAACAGCAAATAAACAATGTCTCATCGGATAAACCCTCCTTCAGAAAGCAACTCAATTGCCGGCTCATTCCCTTTGATGGCCGGAGTCGGATCTCCAATATTTAACCAACGGTAAAAGGTCGATGTGCGCTGTATTTGTGGAATTTGAACATCTTTACTTTTTAATGGTTTAACCAGATTAACGGTTGCAACAATGATCAACTCGGTACGACGACGATCCGTGTTTGATTTTCTGAATGCAGCACCAAGTAATGGAATGTCTCCGAGCAACGGTGTTTTCTGTAGCTCTTCTAAGTCAGAACTACTCATTAAACCACCCAAGACAAAGCTATCACCATCTCCTAACTCAACAGTTGTCATTGCGCGTCGGGTAGCCAATTGCGGAACTTCAATGCCTGCTGCTTGAATATAACGTTCAACTTCACTCACTTCCGGCATAAGTTGCATGCGAATTCTTTCGTCACTATGTACCTTTGCCGTAAGCCCGAGGCGAACACCATATTCACGGAAAGTAATGTTAATAGCGTCACCAGTAGCGACAATAACGGGTATCTCACCACCAACTAGGAAACTTGCCGACTCTCCAGAAACAACCGTCAAATTTGGTTCAGCAAGGATTTGAGCTATATTTTCATTCCCCAAAGCAGTAATAACTGTCGTCAAGTCTGCGGCATCAAATTGTTGGAATAAAAATTCCCCAACGTTAGCCCCAACACTTGACCAATCAACACCAATAGTTTGCCCAAAGGTTTCAGTTACTTGAGCCACCGAAATTTTAACGTTAACTTGCTGTACAGAAGCTACTTTCAGTTGTTCAATGATTCCATCCCACGTCATGTTTCTTGCAAATATGAGCGATTCAGATTCTGGTACAGAGATAGTTTCACTCTCATACGTGAATTGCTGAGTATCTTCATATCGAGCTACTTTATCCCTAGACAGCAATGTAGCGATTAGACGGTATATATTGTCACGCTCTTCCTCACTATTTACGACACCACTGACAACGACCTGCTCACCAATAGACTCTATTTTTATATCAAGATTTGGATAGAAAGCGCGCAACTGTCTTCGTACGTGACTCAAGTCAATATCGACAACGATACGCTCGGAAAGCAAAATCTTCTTACCTTCTCCATAAATAATTATCTTTGATTGGCCTATTTCCTTAGCGAATACAACGATTGTGTTCTCATCCACGACGTTATAATCAGCAATATCAGGAGCACTAATGAAAACTGTGGATATCGGCTCACCAACTCGAATGTGATGACCGTCATTTTGAGTTATGTAGGTATCTGCGTTCGCTTTGAATGAAAGCGATATGCATAACACTATCAACCAGTATTTAGGTAATAACTCTAAGAGTTTTTGTATTTTCATTAGAGTTCATCTCCCTGATTGGATAAACGACTTGCCCCTCTTAGCTCTGCAACTCCACTGTAGTTTTCAATAACATTTCGTACATCAGCCTGAACCGGCTTTTCATATTCATAAGAACGATATACTTCAAGGTGCATCGTCTTCTCGGCGATAGAAAGTCTTGCTATATCAGTAGGATCTATCTCTAATATTATGATAATGGCGTCTTCTTGGCTTGCCTGAGTATCGGCTCTTATCAAAGAGTCACTTTCTTCGTTTTGCTCTACACCCAGCACTTTGGCATTTCTTAGTAAATGTTTTGCATGTACCCCTGTATACTCAATTGTTGCTTCTTCTACAGAGAGATTATCTTGAGGAGAGCTTATTGCTAGTATGTCTACAAAGACACCAGGTCTGATATAACCGGCGACCAAATTTTCACGGCTCACCTGGAGAGGAAACGGCTCTTTTCCATCAGAAATCAACAAATCTATATAGCCTGCATTTCCTTTTGCTACTTGAAATTCAGGCATCACTAAACGGCCCGCAGTTATATTTCGGTTCAGTAACGTAGAGGGGGAAAAATCGAGTTCAACGTCTGAGCGTACGCCTTTTTCTAGAGCCAAATCTAACAAGACTTGTTCTCTAACGACCTGCTCAGAAGACACAGGCTTGCCTCTATCTAGATCTGTCTTCGCACGCCAAATTTGGACGTAAACGTCTTCTTTTTTAGGTGAGGTAACGGCATTTTTAGTTTGATTGTCGTTCGGATTTAAAAGTAAACCGTATACCCCTAAACCTATTGCAATCAAAGCAATGATAATGGCTAATCTGGAACGCATTACACTTCTCCCACATAGATGTACTGCATTATCGAAAAGACAAACCCGAAAGATATTGCTATACCATACGGGATTCCGAAAAGTTTAATTAGTCCTAATTGAAACCGATTATCTATGAATTGGAGAATCAAATAAACCAGAGCTAACAAGCCTCCGATAACAGTTATTACTACATATGTATAAGGCCAAAAGCTTGAGGGGGTTGCTAAACTCAATGCAGCCATTAATTTAATGTCTCCGCCACCGATCACTTTTAAACCATATATAATCAAAAGCACAAAATATAAAAACGCTAATGAATAAATATACTCAATAGAGAAATGATTATGACCAATTAACATAGATAGAAACAAAGCACACCCAACTGCTTTATTACTAATCCGACGAAACTTTAAATCTGAAAATACAACATATGAAAGCAATAATAATAAAGAGCACAAAAGCATGTGCTCTGTGTATTTAATCTGTCCCATAAATAATTTTTCTTAAGGACTAATATTAGGTTAATTATTCTTTAAGAAGCTTCGCTTCCTGCCCTAATTCTGTACCCAAGTTTTTAAACCCAAGAGCCAGTTCATCAACGAAACCTTTATCGCTGAAAAAAGCTGTCACTAACAAAACAGCCATTGCAATAGCAATCAAACCATATTCAATAGCTGTCACACCTCTCTCGTCTTTTCTTAGATCAGCAATAAAATTTGTCGTATACACGTAAAGTTTAGTAATCATGATGCCATCCTTTTTTCATGCTTCTAGTGCAAAGCAATTAGATCTTAGTAATCAGATCACTTTCTCACATTCGGTTACTATCGGTTTCCCCGATATCCAAACCCAAAATACACGCGATTTAAAAGTGGTTATTTTTTTCATATTACCTATCTAATTAATTTAAAGGGATTTAGCTTCTAAATTAATATTTATCCTTGAAAATTAAGTTTATTGCACCTAAAGTCAAAGTGTGATCTTCGTCACACTTTAATTTCAAATAATGCCAATTCAAATTATTAGTATTAGCCTAATACTTACGGTGCAAAGTCTGCAGGAGGGAGATATGAGGCTCACTTTAGACAATTTAATCTCATTTCATACTGTTGCCTCTGAAGGTTCGTTCAGTTGTGCTGCGAGGAAACTAGGTAAATCGCAATCAACGATAAGTGGAGCGATAAAAAATCTAGAACAAGATTTAGGATATTTTCTTTTTGATAGAGGTGGTCACACGGTATCATTAACCGATAAAGGAAAAAAAATATATGCGCTAACCACACCAATAATAAGCAAACACAAAGAGTTAAGTAACATTGCTAAAAATCTATCAAATTCAAATTTAACAAAAATAAAAGTAGGCATTGACCTACTAATGCTAAATTCAAATGTAAGAAATGCTCTTGTTGAATTTTCTGAGGAGTTTCCAGAAGTTGAGATAAACGTTGTAACAAAACCAAGCTATATTTTAGGTGATTATATCAATCGTAAAAAAATTGATATCGCGATAGGAAACCCCTATCACAAAACCATCTATAACTTTAATATAGAAGAATTATTTTTAGTTAATTGCATTTGGGTGGCGAGTAAAGAAGTCGTTCAAAACTCAAAATTCAATTCACAAAACAATCGATTGTTATTGCTTGATGGATATAAAGATATTATTGATTATTCCATCATTTCAAGCCATAACATTTGGGTATTGGATGATATTAGTACTATCCTTGAACTCTGTAGCGCAGGGAAAGGGATAGCCCTTCTTCCTCAGCATATCATTGAAACCAAAACAGTAATGAACAAATTAATAAAAATACCCAGTGATACTCAATTGTTTGGTAAGCAAATATATGCGTCTATGATCTGGCCATTGCACAGTGAATTTGGAAAATATCATCAGTGGATTCATAACAGACTAAGAAGTACCTATCACCTATGAAACATGAACAACAACTCTATTAAAATATGAAGTATCTCTGCCTTTCAGTTTCATTGATATTAATTAGTTTTAATAGTGAGATCTCAGCGAAAGTGACTCATATGAGAGACTCGATAAACTCTTATGAAGAACTGCAAGAAAATCAAAGATTGCAGCGAATTGTGGTTCCGAAAAGCAAGAGAATACACGAACTAAGAGCTTCCAAAACCGATCCACCCGTACTTCTATCCCATAAAATCACTGACAGCGTCAGCAATAAATATACAATATATCAAACTCACATTGAGCGTTCTGCAACAAAGTGGAAAATTCCAGCATCATTAATCGTTGCTATGATACACGCTGAAAGTTTCTTTGATCCAAATGCTGTTTCCCACGCCTCTGCTATTGGATTAATGCAAATTCTTGTTAATGGTGGGGCAGCTGAAGTTTCACGTGAACTCTATGGCAATAGACCTATCAGAGCACAAGATCTCTTTATCCCTGAATTCAATATTGATGTAGGGACCGCTTATTTGCATCTCTTGGAGACGAAGTATCTCAACAACATTCGCTCTTCTAGCGCGAGAAGACTACTAGCAATTGCTTCCTATAACTGTGGCTTGTCTAATCTAATGAAATACTCCTTCGGTGATAAAGACATCAGTTCATTCTCCAAAAATATCAATAAGTTATCAGTTGATGAGTTATATACCATGCTAACAACACAATTACGTATTGCAGAAACAAGAACTTACGTAGCAAAAGTGTACAAACTAAACAAGCAATACCAAGCCTTGCTCAACTGATGCATATATTCTTATATGGCGATGGCGATCATTAAATTTCTAACCTAAAATTTGAATTAATAACAGCTCTGGTAATTGAATACAGTGTCAGGGTTGTTTCGATAATGTCTTATAATAAACCGTGGACTTACACGTAGCGGATACCGAATCAAAAATAGCTGTAATTTCTTATCAATGTGGCTACAAGGATGTGTCGTATTTTTCAAGAATTTTTAAGAAAAGGACGGGCGTAACCCCTGCAAGCTACAGACGTGCCTGCACAGACAACAGAAAACGCTAATTTTACTCCCTAAAAGAAAAAATCATGGTACATTTAACATGATTTTAACAAAAATAACCAAAAATAACTTAGCGAAAAACATGGAGTTAGACAATGATTCAGCCTAACGAGTTTAGCCAAGAACAAGCAACAGCTCTCCCTACACCCAATGACATGATTTTAAAATGGGCAGAAGATCGCCCAGATGAAGTCTATTTGAAACAGATTATTAACCGTCAATTTGTCGAATTTACTTATAAAGAAGTAGCCGACAAAGCACTGAAACTGGCGTCAGCATTAGAAGGACTCGGAGCCCAACCTGGCGATCGAGTCGCTCTCGTATCGAAAAACTGTGCAGAGTGGTTCATCTGCGATCTTGCCATGATGTTAGGAGATTTTGTCAGCGTCCCAATCTTTCCAACAGCAGGTGCAGATACCATTCAGTACTGTATTGAACACAGTGAAAGTAAAATTGTGATTGCGGGTAAGCTTGACGATCCTAAAGCCACTCAAAAAGTACTTGATGACAATCCGAGCTTGGTGAGTATTTCACTGCCATACGACAGCGCAGCGAAGTGCCAACACACTTTCGAGAAGCTCATTGAGACACATGAACCATCAACCAAACGCCCTCAGCATCACGACGATAAGCTGATGTCACTTGTTTATACATCGGGTACATCAGGGTTACCAAAAGGCGCAATGCTCACCTACGGCGCGTTTACTTGGTCTGTTCAAAGGTTGATTGACCATATTGGGATCCAACCTGGCGATCGCCTGTTTTCTTACCTACCGCTTGCTCATATTACAGAACGCGTTTACATCTTTGGTTCTTCAGTAATGGGGGGCGTGGTTACGGCTTTCCCTGAATCTTTAGACACCTTTATTGATGATGTGAAAATGCATCGCCCTACGCTGTTTATTTCAGTTCCTCGCTTATGGACTCTGTTCCAGCAGCGAATCCAAGACAAATTGCCACAGAAGAAACTGAACTTCTTACTGAAGATTCCGTTTATCAACAACATCATTAAGAAGAAACTTGCTGATGGCTTAGGGTTAGACCAAGCTCGCGTTCTTGGATGTGGTTCTGCACCTGTATCACCCGCTCTACTCGCATGGTATGAGAGTGTTGGCCTGCACATTACCGAGGCATGGGGCATGACAGAGTCTTTCGCCTACAGCACGCTCAACTACCCATTCAGAGCCGATAAAATTGGTACGGTTGGTAATGCTGGTCCAGGGATCGAACTCAAAATAGCTGAAGATGAAGAGATTCTGGTTCGAGGCAAAGGCTTATTCTCTGGTTACTACAAGAATGATATTGCAACCCAAGAGTCTTTTAACTCGGATGGTTGGCTTCATACCGGTGATATCGGTGATATCGATAGTGAAGGTTACCTAACGATTCGTGGGCGTAAGAAAGATACCTTTAAAACCGCTAAAGGTAAGTTTGTTGCCCCTGTACCAATCGAAAACAAACTGTTTGAGTACAGCCGCGTAGAAATGATGTGTTTGATAGGTCTTGGCCTACCTGGTCCAATCCTACTTGTGGTACCGCATGACTTCCCTAATTTCGATCGAGCTCGCTATGAGAAAACGACAAAGCGCGTTATCGAGAAAATGAACGAGCAGCTTGGTTCACACGAGAAGATCAAAGGTGTATTGATGATTAAGGAACCATGGAGCATTGAGAATGGCGTGTTAACCCCGACTCTCAAAATCAAGCGACATATCCTTGAGCAGAAATACCATGAAGTTGGTCATAACTGGCCGAAAGATAAATTGGTGGTTTGGGAAGAATAATTAAAATCGAGAGGGAGCCATTATGGCTCCTTTTTTGTAAGCTCACATTATAAGTACTTAGTATAATCCGCAGCATCACTACTCTCGTAATCTAAGCCGACATCCTTTCTCATTCGATGACTTAACGATTCCAAGCAAACAACTTGTCTAGATTTAGCCCCCTTCCTCACCTTAGTATTGTCATTGATTTTAAGTACCTGAGTAACAAATATTCCGACCCAACAGGTTATTGCTTTCATGTTCTCTCTCTTGTATTCCCTTTGTATTTATCGCTATTATGAAAACAACCTGTTCGATAATCGAACAACCATTATTAACAAGAACTATAAGCTGAGATTATGGACAATAGACTGCGTCACCTTTCAGGTCTCCGTTACTTTGAAGTTGCGGCTCGCTTGAGCAACTACAGCAAAGCTGCTGAAGAGCTGTTCGTCACTCAAGCAGCCGTCAGCCAGAAGATTCGACAGTTAGAAGAACAGGTTGGATGTAAGCTTTTTATTCGTAAGGGGCGTGCAATGACTTTGACGCATGAAGGGCACACACTTTTTAGACATGTCTCTGATGGATTTCAAGAGGTTCTGCTGGGGTTAAACAAGATCCAATCAGAACCTATTCAAGGGCTGCTTGTTGTTAGAAGTCCCCCTTCTTTTGCTTCGCGTTGGTTACTGCCTAGGCTGTGGAAGTTCTCGGTAAAGCACCCAGAAATCCCAATTAAGGTGCTAACAGGGTCTGATACCCCAAGTTTAAAACATGGCGAGATTGATGTGGCTATTCTGCAGGGCGAAGATCTATGCGTTGAAGAAGGCTTGACTCTAGAGATGCTAATCAACGAACCGGTTTACCCTTTTTGTTCTCCTGAACTCGCAAACTCTTTGAACTTCACATCACCTGAACAACTCCTCAAATGTTGGCTAATTCAGTTTGATAGCGGTTGTTTCCCGTGGGAGGAATGGTTTAGGCAAGCAAACATATCGACTCAAAGCAGCACCATTCAGTGGATGGAAGTAGGCACCTTTGATATGGGGCTAACCACGGTCATGGCAGGGCATGGGGTTTGCTTGGCAACCGACAGCTTGGCTGGTGACTTCATCGAACGCGGCTTGCTAGTGAAGCCCTTTGATATAGGCATGACACCTGGGGTTCAAGTCAACCTATGCTTTGATCCTAACTCCCCGAGAGAAGAGCGTATTACCGCGTTCACCAATTGGTTGCACGAAGAAGTAAACGAGCTATTGGAGAGTTAAATCTTATCTCCCACTTCTTTATATAAACTATAAACCTAACTCAACATAGAACGGTAACGTAAACCTCCCGACACCGACAAAACTATGTTGAGTTAAAGCAACGTCGAGTTAAAAGCTACGTTGCCTTGAATCACTCCCAAAATGACTTCTTCAGTTCTTTCTCGACTTGTTCCGACGTAATCCCAATATCTCTCAGTAAATAATCGGGTAGCTCAGACAGTTGCTTTCTGGTTCTACGATTTTGAAAGTACAGGTCTAATTTAGAATAGAATTTCTTAATTGATAATGATGATAAAAATGAATGGTTGGTATTTGCTGTTGCTGTGATCGTATTCATAGCCTTTCTCCTGTTGATCTTTTGCTTTGTTATGGTCAATAATCGACCAACAGAGCAACATCGACAAACGATAGATACTGGCATTCAGTTAAGGAAAACTAATGTGAGAGAACGAACCCCACCATTCCAAGGGATCTATTACTTTTACACGGCGGCTGAAACTGGCAGTTTCAAGCTCGCAGCACAAAAGCTATTTGTCACGGCTGCAGCAGTCAGCCAACAAATTCGCCAACTTGAAGAATGGTTAGGCGCAGACCTGTTTATTCGCCAGCACCGAAAAATAGTATTAACTCATGAAGGTGAAGTGCTCTATCTACAAGCGAAGAAAGGCTTTGCTCATATTCAAGATGGAGTAAGACGAATAAACCAAGACCCCAACCCCACTCAGTTATCGATTTCGACCGTACCCTCTTTTGCACAACATTGGTTAGTGCCTAGAATTGGCGACTTCCGCGACCGTCACCCAGATTTATCTATGTTAATAGAACCGACCAACAAACTGGTTACCTTTGAAGACTCAGCTGTCGATGTCTGTGTTCGATATGGTCATGGTAACTACCCAAATATTGAATCACGTTGGTTAATGGACGAAGTTGTTTACCCTGTCTGTCATCCTATCTATCAAGAAAAATATGGAATCTATGACATCAGCGATCTGCATAAAGCAGAGTTAATTGAAGACCGTTGGCCTGATATGGATTGGAATCTATGGTTAGACGTTGCTGGGGCGAAGGCAGGACGTTCATCATTGCAATTTGACGGCTCACATTTTGTTTTAGAGGGTGCATTATCCGTTCAGGGCGTTGCCTTGGTTAAGCACAGCTTGGTGTATCGCTATTTGCAGGAAAAGAAACTCGTCCGAATCGGTAATATCGCGCTGAAGCCTAAATACAATTACTTTTTATGCGCGCCTCCAGGTTACTTCCATCGAGAAAAGATAAAACGCTTCGAAGAATGGATGCAGACTCAAGTTAAATTGTTTGGTGATACAGGTAGAGAAGAGCTTTCGATTATCCACACCGATTACGAACTCAAATGGTCGGATAATTCATAAAGCGAAACTGGTATACTTAGCTCAAATAAATGGCGAGAACATCTCATGACACAAGACAATAATCCACTTCACGGTATCACTCTACAGAAGCTACTGACTGAATTAGTTGAACATTACGGTTGGGAAGAGTTGAGTTACATGGTGAACATCAACTGCTTTAAAAAAGACCCGAGCATTAAATCGAGCTTAAAATTTTTGCGTAAAACAGATTGGGCTCGTACCAAGGTAGAGCAGATTTACATCGACTTAAAGGACCCTGTAAATAATTCT
>NZ_JBFROI010000061.1:0-46211 GCF_041471405.1 Vibrio sp. 10N.261.52.C11 | reverse complement strand
AGGCGGCATTATAGAGATGTTCATCACATTGGCAAGTGTTTATTAAAGAAAGATGCAAAAATAACGATTACATGGCGAATAAATACTCAAAGCCTTATTTGTGCAAGTTTAACTACAGAGTACTTACAAAATAACCACAGACTTATCCACAATTGCTCTGATTTTCATCCTAGAAAACAAAAAAGCTGCCTCATGGCAGCTTTTTAAATGGCAACGAGTCTAAATCCCAGAACCATATTGCTCTCCATCATCTTCATGGAGACCACATTCGCGTTTCAACCCATTAAAACGAGTTTCCTCTTCAGTCATACCCGGTTCCCACTTCTTAGTTGTATGTGTATCTCCAACAGAAAGGTAACCCTGCTCTCGAAGCGGGTGATAACCGAGACCATGCTCTTCTAGGTAATAGTGAACATCTTTATTCGTCCAATCGATTACCGGCAAAAATTTAAACACACCATTTTGGATAGATAAGATTGGCAAATTTGCACGCGATTGAGATTGCTCTCTTCTTAAACCGGAAAACCATGTCCCAGCCTCGAGCTCATCCAACGCTCTTCTCATCGGTTCAACTTTATTAAGCTTGTTGTACTTCTCTATCCCTTCTATACCTTGATCCCAAAGTTTTCCATATTGCGCTTCTTGCCAATTAGGGCTCTGTTGGGCGCGAAAGACTTGAAGGTTTAGAGTCAACTTCTGACTTAACTCATCAATAAAGCGATAGGTCTCCGGAAATAGATACCCTGTGTCAGTCAAAATAACCGGAATATCTGGTTTTGCTTGGGTCACTAGGTGCAACATCAATGCTGCTTGGATTCCGAAACTAGAAGACACAACATGTGTCCCTTCTAAATTATCTAAAGCCCACTTAACTCTTTCTAATGCGGTTAGCTGCTCTAACTCTGCGTTGATTTGTCCAAGACGAAGTATTTGCTCCGTCTTAGTCAATGCGAGTAGCTCTGCTAACTTCAGTTTTGAAGCGACAGAATTATGCATGCAGATCCCTCTTTGAAATTATCACCTCTTCGATGATGCCAGCTCGGATTGTAAAATCACCGAACCCTTCATTGTCGTTACGTTCCGTAGCCCAACGTCCCACCAGCGAATCAATCTCTTCTAAGATCTGAGCTGAAGTGATGTTCTCTTTATACATCTTAGGGATACGAGTTCCGGCTTTGTTGCCACCTAAGTGCATGTTGTAACGCCCCGGAGCCTTGCCGACTAAACCAAGCTCAGCCAACATTGCACGACCACAACCGTTTGGACAACCTGTGATTCGAAGGATGATGTTATCTTCTTCTGGTAATCCATGTTTTTTCAGAATGTCTTCAACATCCGTTACAAACTCAGGAAGAAAGCGCTCAGCTTCTGCCATTGCTAAAGGACATGTTGGGAAAGCCACACACGCCATTGAGTTTTTACGTTGCTCTGAAACAGCATCATCCATCAAGCCATATTGACGCGCCAGTTTTTCAACCTTGGCCTTTTGACTCGTCGACACACCCGCAACAATTAGGTTTTGGTTTGCAGTCATGCGGAAGTCACCTTTGTGGATCTTCGCTATTTCAGCAACACCTGTTTTCAGAGCTTTACCCGGAAAATCAAGTAAACGACCATTCTCGATGAATAACGCCAAGTGGTGCTTACCATCAATGCCTTCCGCCCAACCAATGCGATCACCACGGCCAGTAAACTCATAAGGACGGCTTTCAGAAAATTCTACGCCTGCACGCTTTTCTACTTCTGCTTTGAATACATCAATACCAACACGGTCTAGTGTGTATTTGGTTTTTGCATTCTTACGGTTTGAACGGTTACCCCAGTCACGCTGAGTCGTTACCACCGCCGCTGCTACATCTAACGTTTTATCTAATGGCACAAAACCAAAGTCGTCAGCTTTACGTGCATAAGTAGAGGTATCACCATGTGTCATAGCAAGACCGCCACCGACTAACACATTAAAGCCCACCAGCTTTCCGTCTTCAGCAATAGCAACAAAGTTAAGATCGTTAGCATGGACGTCCACATCATTTTGCGGAGGAATGACAACCGTCGTCTTGAACTTACGCGGTAGGTAGTTGCTACCAAGGATAGGTTCTTCATCCGTTGTTTCTAGTTTTTCACCATCTAACCAGATTTCTGCATAAGCACGAGTCTTCGGTAATAGATGTTCACTGATCTTTTTCGCCCACTCGTAAGCTTCTTGATGAAGTTCAGATTCAACCGGGTTTGTCGTACATAGAACATTTCGGTTTACATCACCCGCTGTCGCAATTGAATCAATGCCAATGCTATTTAGCGTTTGGTGCATCAACTTAATGTTCGGCTTCAAGACACCGTGGAACTGAAACGTTTGACGAGTTGTTAGACGAATTGAACCGTAAGAGGTACTTTCGTCTGCGAACTTATCAATCGCCAACCACTGCTTAGGGGTAATGATGCCACCAGGCATACGAGCACGAAGCATGACGTTATGTAACGGTTCGAGCTTTTGTTTGGTACGTTCGTTACGAATATCACGGTCGTCTTGTTGATACATACCGTGGAAACGAATCAACTGAAAGTTATCAGCAGTAAAGCCACCTGTTATGCGGTCTTGGAGATCTTGTTCAATCGTACCGCGTAGGTTATTACTTTCACGCTTAAGACGCTCATTGTCAGCCAAAGGTCCAAGTACTTGACCTAGCACTTCTTGCTCTATTACTTGCTTGCTCATTAGTACACATCCCTTTGGTAACGTTTCGCTTTACGTAAATCATTAATATATTGTTCAGCTTGCTCGCGGCTCTGGTTGCCATGCTTTTCCGCTATCGAAACTAACGCTTCATGAACATCTTTAGCCATTCGAGTCGCATCGCCACAGACATAGAGGTACGCGCCCTCTTGCAGCCATTGCCACACCTGCTCTGCTTGTTCGATTAAACGGTCCTGAACATAAACCTTTTCTTTTTGGTCACGGCTAAAGGCAACATCGAGCTTAGTTAGCGCGCCAGACTTGAGGTACTTTTGCCATTCAACTTGGTATAAGAAATCTTGAGTAAAGGTACGGTCACCAAAGAACAACCAGCTTTTTCCTTCAGCATCATTGTTTTCACGCTCTTGAACAAAACTGCGGAACGGTGCGATACCGGTACCCGGGCCGACCATGATGATTGGTGTATTGTCGTCTTGTGGTAATTTGAAGTTATTGTTGTTCTCAACAAACACCTTCACTTCACCACCCTCTTCAAGACGTTGAGCTAAGAAGCTAGAAGCTCCGCCTAAACGAGACTCTTCGCCTTTTTGGTATTCAACCAAACCAACCGTCAAGTGAACTTCTTCATCTACTTCTGCTTGGCTTGATGCAATAGAATAGAGACGCGGTGTCAGCTTACGTAACAGGCCAATTAACTCATCAGCCGATAGCTTAGTTTTCTTCTCAGCTAAAACATCGACAACTTGAGTATTACCCGCGTATTCACGAAGCTTGTCTTTATCTTCCACCAGCTTGATTAACTTCTTGCTGCCCGATAACTCAGCAAACTTAGTCACAAGTTGAGGGTTTGAAGTGGTAATCTCAAATTTACTCACTAGCGCACTATGGATAGATAGATTCTCACCATCGACATCGACACTTTCGATACCCGATAACCCAACCTTAGAAAGAATCTGATTTGCGAGTTCTGAACTGTTTTCATACCATACGCCTAGCGCATCGCCGGGTTGGTAGGTAATGCCCGACTCATCAAGATCAATCTCGATATGACGAACATCTTTGCCCGAATCACGACCGGTGATCTTTTGGCTGGTTAATAGTGTCGCGGTGTATGGGTTTTGTTTGGTGTATTGCGAATGACCGGCGGCCGCTTGACCGACTGGTAATTGAACCACATCGGCTTCAGTGCCTGTCGATAGCGTCTCTTTTACTTGCTCTAATGCTTTAGCGCGCCATTCCGTTGCTGATTCTTCGTAATCAACATCACAATCAAGACGGTCGACAAACGATTTAGCACCAAGCTTAGCGAGGAAGCTATCGAAGTCTTTAGCCGTTTGGCAGAAGAACTCATAGCTTGAGTCACCTAAACCAATCACACCGTATTGTAGGTTTGATAATTTTGGCGCTTTCTTCGATTGTAGGAATTCATGCAACTCAATAGCGTTATCAGGGGCTTCGCCCTCACCATTGGTTGAAGCCACAAAAATGACGTGTGTCTCTTTGGCTAGGTTCTTACCTTTATAATCACTTGCATCGAAAAGCTCGACAGCAATACCTAAGGCTTTTGCTTCTGCCTCTAGCGATTCAGCGACGCCTTTAGCATTACCGGTTTGAGAAGCGAAGATAATGCTGAGCTTACCCGCTGGCTTAGCCGCTACTGCAGCGGCCGCTTGAGCGATTGGCGCAGCAGCACCGACAGGCTGAGCTTGGCTCACTCCCCAAAGGTAACCACTGACCCATGCCAGTTGCTGTGAAGACAGTTCAGAAACAGTTTGCTGAAGATGACCCAATTGTTGGTCATTAAGTGGTGCTGCTAGCCCAGGTAACTCATTAGCCCCAGACTGTGCATTATTATTTTGTGAAGACTCTTTCTTATTTAAAGACATGGTCACGACATCCCTAATCATTGCGTGACGATAGATTAACCACTCCTTTTAATAACAAGAAAGAATAGAAAAGTATGTTTTATAACTTTTTGGAAGTAAAAACCGATTGAAACGTAAATTGTCTTACTGGTTTTCAATGCGTACTTGCTGAAAGCCAACCGCCATTGCCGACTTAGATGCCAAGTCTAAATCCGCGTAATGACATTCTTCACCATGAACATCAGTAAGCAGAACAAAGCCCCCCCCCATATGACGAAACTCCACAACCCAAGACCCTTCTTGAATTGAGGGCTCTATGATGGCTTCAACTAACAGGTTTTCTCTATATAAATTTCGTAATTCATTGAGTGTCATATTCCATCCCTTGCTTTGACCTCACTACATAGACCTTATAAGAATAGACGCAAATTGGCTCTCTGTATTAAGGATGGTCGAAAGTGATGAATGTGCTAACTAATTCCAGAAAGATATATACTCAAGTAACCAATAGATATAAAAAACGCCACTTAATAAAGTGGCGTTCTTAAAATTCGCTCTAAATTTGCTTTATATGGCCTAGAAGCGCACTTCAGCACCAGCAAACCAGCCATCGACCATAACAAAGCTCTTACCTAGTTCTGAGCTAAAGAACTCATCCGAATCTAAATCGATAACACGGTAACCACCACGCAGGGCAATTTCAGATTCTGATACTGGAATTCGGTACTGAACACCCGCCATCAAGTCAGTGCTCTTAATACCACTGCTATCACCGAACTCCATCGTACCAATGATATCGAAGTTAGTGTCCGGCACATTGATCTCTGCGTTACCGTAGAAGCTCCACGTGAACTCATCAAACGTCGATGTTTTCGCACCTGTTGCTTTTGGTTCAATGTAATTCGAGTTTGAGTATTGAGTAAACGTCACACCCGCATCGAAGTTCATCAGCTTGTGATCTAACAACGTGTAATAGAAGGTGTAATCGTACTTATCGAAAGCCAATGAATCTGCATCAACAGAAGTATAGCGAAAGCTAGCGTTTGGTAGCATCGGGGCATTATGCTCAAATGCGAAATACAACGAAGGTGAGTTAGAGTCATCATCTTGTCTAACTTCGTTTAGCTTTGTACTTCCCCACCACATATCGGCACCGACTTTAGCCGTGTAAGAAAACTCTTCTTCAGCAGACACTGCCGAGCTTAAAGATAGCATTCCCACTAAAGCAATTAATGGCATTTTATTCATTTGAGATAGCTCCAATTCCATATCGTTGTGCTAATTGTATGCACATTCATAGATTATTGGGGAAAATTCTATCACACATCTTAAATTCTCAAACGATAAACCGATGACGATCAAAGATTTGACGACACCATGACCTTAGTAACGTCTCTGGTTAGAACTGTGTACAAAATTTTTGAAAAACCACACACCGATTGCAATCACGATCAACCAAGGCAGTAACTTAAACACGACGCCCATCATACCTAAGACCAACATGACTAATAACGCCACTCCGGTTGCAGCCAATACCGTCATAAACGTAATACCAGTGACAAGTAGAGTCGCAACGAAAATAAGAACAAATATTAATTCAAACATAATGGTCTCCCTAATGAGTTAATGACCTATCTTTCCTACTTTCTAACATTGCAGCTTCCATACCAAGTATGCCAACCCTATAAAATCCTTATTTATCAGATAAATAAAAAGCCACACATCTTCATGCGTGGCTTTTCGGAAACTTATAGTGGTAAATTTAACCTCTAGTGGCGAATTTAACCTTAAGTTTTTAACTTAGAGGGAGCTTAAACATTTAGCTCTTTAGGGATCTTAGCCAATGCTGTTTGCATCACTTCAATACCTGCACCTTTCTTATGTGCGTTTTCACTGATGTAGCGACGCCATTGTCTTGCACCAGGCATGCTTTGAAACAAACCAAGCATGTGACGAGATATGTGACCTAAGCTTGCGCCATTTGAAAGTTCACGCTCGATGTACGGGTACATCTCTTCGACAACCTGTGAGCGCTTCTTAATTGGTGTGTCTAAACCAAAGATCTGTTGATCAACTTCAGCCAAAATAAATGGGCTATGGTAAGCCTCACGACCAATCATCACACCATCAAGGTGTTGCAAGTGCTCCTTAGTTTGCTCAAGAGTAGTAATGCCACCATTCACGGCAATCACCAGATCAGAGAAATCTTTCTTGATTTGGTATGCACGATCATAATCTAGCGGTGGGATCTCACGGTTCTCTTTCGGGCTAAGGCCACTCAACCACGCTTTACGCGCGTGAATAGTAAATTGCTCACAGCCACCTTTTTCAGAAACCGTCGAAACAAACTTAGTTAGAAACTCATAAGAGTCTTGGTCATCGATACCGATACGCGTTTTCACGGTAATTGGAATATCAGTGACTTCTTTCATCGCTGAAACACAATCTGCCACCAACTCGGGCTCAGCCATCAAGCATGCACCAAATCGACCATTCTGAACTCGGTCTGAAGGGCAACCTACGTTAAGATTCACTTCATCGTAACCACGCTCACCAGCAAGCTTGGCACAAGCCGCAAGATCAACCGGGTTTGAACCACCGAGTTGAAGTGCAAGAGGATGTTCTTGCTCGTTATATTCTAGGAAGTCGCCCTTACCATGTAAGATCGCGCCCGTTGTTACCATTTCCGTGTACAGAAGAGTCTGCTGAGAAAGCAAACGGTGAAAGTAACGACAGTGGCGGTCAGTCCAATCGAGCATGGGTGCAACAGAAAGTCGGTTACTAGCGTATTTACTGGTTTTATTAGTGTTTGTCATGATTCAGCCCCAATTAATACTGTACAAACATACAGTGAATTACCTAGAATTAAACGGAATTACTTCCTGTAGTACCCCTCAAGTACCCCTTTAGGAGTTGGACAATGGCAAGTTATACCATCGAGACCAGAAAGCTAAAAAGCGGTGAACCAAGGTTCAAGGTAACAATCATCGTTAAAAAGAATTCGCGCATTATACACAGGGAAAGCAAAACTCTAAAAAAGAAAGCACTCGCTAAAGTTTTCGGTAAAAAAAGGGTAGCTGAACTCGAAGCTCAAGGGGTACTCAATCAGCCAAAAACAGTCCCCCTTTCGGTACTCCTCGATTTGTTCATGGCTGAGCGTGATCTCTGGGACAATACAGGCCGCACAAAACGCTACGTTATTAAAATGCTTAGGGATTGCGACATCGCCCAAGTTGAGAGTAATCAGCTACTAACTAGCGACTTAATCGAGCACTGTAAAAACAGAAGAGGCGCAGGAGCCAAACCCGCAACGATTTATCATGATATTGCTTACCTACGTTCTGTAATGAAAAAGTCTAAGCCTGTCTTCAACATCGACACCAATCACCAGATATTTGATGAAGCCGTCCCAGTTCTGATTGATATGGGGTTAGTTGGTAAGAGTCAGAAGCGAACACGTCGCCCAACTTCTGAAGAACTGAAACTATTAAAGCTTGGATTAGAACAACGCGAGTCTTTCCGGCCAAACGGCACAACTCGAATTCCATTCACTGACATTCTTGAGTTCAGTATTCTTACTTGTATGCGAATTGGTGAAGTCTGCAAGCTGCGTTGGGAAGACCTAAACCAAGAGCATAAGAGGATGCTCGTTAGAGATAGAAAAGACCCAAGAAAGAAAGAAGGTAATCACATGATTGTCCCGCTACTTGGTGAGTCATTTGAGATCGCACTAAAGCAACCAAACAAAGGTGAGCTTATTTTCCCATACAACTCACGAAGTGTTAGCGCAGGCTTTCAAAGAGTGAGAAACGAGTTAGGTATTGAGGATTTGAGGTATCACGACCTACGAAGAGAGGGAGCAAGTCGACTATTTGAAAAGGGCTACTCAATTGAAGAAGTAGCTCAAGTGACAGGTCACCGAAACTTGAACATTTTGTGGCAGGTTTATACTCAATTGTTTCCGCATAAGTTGCATCATAAGACTCAATAATGAGTGTTTACATTGCGTACTCTAGAACGTGACATTGAACCATACGCGAGATATCAAGAATCAAACGTTGAAAAAAGGGCTTCATAAGAAGCCCTATTTCTACTTAAACCTGTGGAGCGCCCCACTTTAAATAGAAGGCAAAGAATGGGTCCGTGATATGAAGTTTTTGCTCTTCTTTTTCCCAGTCAATAACAGGAGTTGATGCTTCATCTGAAGAAGCTATTTCACTCATTTTTTCAAGTACTCGAGTCACCTCGTGCGCCTGAGGAACAGAATCTGTAAGAATTTCTCGGACAGCAGTCCTAAGTTCTTCGTAAGTAACCGTTTGCATCGCTGGCTTGAGTCTCGCCAACGCTAATAAGACAACTTTATAGATATCAACTTTCTCCCCGTTAGTCAGGGTACGTTGGATTCTATCAGAACGCTGGCGTGGTCCCGTAGATAGTTTGTCAAAAATAATCTTACCTGTAGACTCACCAACTTGCTGAAAAATTGAATCATCGAACTCGTAAATGTGAACTGTATTCGGGCGTGTCTCTTCAATTTTGTTGACCTTACACAACTGTCGACAGAACTCTTGCATCAAATGAGGGCTACCCATAGATTCAATGGTTAACCTATTGACAACACTATCTGAAACTTCGACGTTAAGTAATGGGAAGCCAGTTAGTGGAATTTGCTTAAGCTCATCTTCTTCCCAGTAGGGCATTGTAATATTTTCAATCCGCCCTGTTATCTCTCGCTCTACTTTTATAGCATCGTAGCGTCTGTGAGGTATGGCAATTAAAATCACTGCGACACCATGAAATACTAAAGGCTTGACAGCTCGTACAAACTTGCCCTGTAAGTCTCGTGCAAAATAATGAAAATCATCAATGATTAAATTAGCACCAGAAGCTTTCAAAGCTTTTAATGCAGCACTTTTAGAGGACATAGCAAGTGATGACTTAGTTGCAGTTGAAGAGTTTGCGGATGTTTCGGCACCAATTGATGCATCTACCGATGCAAAACCAACGCTACCTTTTCCTTTACCAGTTCCTTTCAGTTTATTCGAAGAACCGTTGCTTTCTGTTATTTCAAAGCTAGTCCATCCATCTAATGCACTAAGTATTTGTTCCCAAACATCGTCTTCATCTTCGACTGACCCACCATTGATCCAAACATTATTATCTTCTAGTTCAGGGTAAACTCGTTGAGATAACACTGTCTTTCCTGACTTTGTTTGACCAGTAAGAGTTACTAGTTTACATAAATTGTCCTGAGCGGATTCGAGTGAATCTCTTATGCTACTTTCAACACGCTCAATATAAGTAAGTTCTGGCATACCACCGGGTACGAATACCATCGAAGAACGATATTTTTTCATATTTTCCTAAATCTGAATTATGAGAGTAATCCCATAATACATAGATATGGTTCGATTAGGCAATAACGCACTAATGTTTCGAGTGTTAATGTGAAATTGATTGTTTTAGGTCGTGAAAACAACCATTAACGACATGTGAATGAGTATTTAGCTAATCAGGATTAGAGGTACATTCGTGTTAGACGAGCAGAAATAACTAAAGCAGTAGAGCAACACTATTGAATAAGTAGAGCCCTATGAATTAGGGCTTTTACTTTCAAGTCGAGTCAAACGCTCATCCATCTTTTCCATCATTAAGCGCAGCCACTTCACATCCGTTTTAAGCGCAACGCCCACACCTACACCACTAGATAAAGCACTGACAACGGCAACAATGATTGTTTGATACTCTGCCATTACTTGAACTCATTGCGTAGGGTTTCCCATAGGCCAAATACTATTGGAGCACTTGCGCCAATAATGCCACCGAATTGAACACCGTCTGCAGATACACTCGCGGTGATAAGTTCAGGGTGAGCAGCTACCAAAGCAGCTCCCGCGCCAAGTAACGCTAAACCCTTTTTAGTGGAAGGAGCAGATCATTTTCTTCTGTTCACTTTCTATGACGCGGACTTAAATAACCAACTTTTCAAGTTCGATTCGGTGAGAGGCTTTTCCTTTACTGTGCTTTACCCATAAACGCTTTGGTTGGTATCCATTGGCACGGACCTCAACATCATAATTACCCTCTGGCAATCGCATACCGGCTTGGTACCTAGGCTTAATATTCATTATTCGAACCTTAAAACCCGGTTGGTTCTGTGCATTTGAATTGATGTACATAGGAAACTCCGTTTGGGCTTCATTATTGTTTTTAGCTGAACTCACCGGTTCGCTCTCAGCACGCTGAGTTAAATAACGAGCAAAAACACCATCCAACTCCGCTACCGAATGCTCCAAAGAGGTAGAAAACCCATCAGTAATACGCATACTTTTGTCTATTTGAGCGCCAAGTGGATGAATCAACGGTTGAGTATGTATCACCCAACGAACGGCATAAGAAGCCGACGGAGATAGTGTGTCACTGACTTGCTCTAAGAAAAAGCCAATCGTTGAGTCCGTTTGAGTGTACTTGGATGAAAATACATTCACAGGCACAACAAGAATAACGAATATGACGATAAACGAGCTGCCTATATTCAGAGCCTTGCTCTTCAAGTTCGGTGCTGGCCGTGGTTTATGGTAATTCATCAACACGATAAATTTTCCTGGCAGCTTAAACACCGTTAGGACAACGAGAAATAGCGATAGTCCCATTGATATTGGCGGCACAATGATAGAACGCAATGCCGCTTTGCCTTGTTCAGCATAAGGGCCATCATCAGCAAACTGAGCGCGTGACGCCTCAATATAACCTAGCCAATAATCTCTCTCACGCCTCACATTTGGAACAATAACCTGTTGGTAAAATTGCTTATTATTCCACGTCGCCATCATGGGCTCGACGTAATAACGTTCGCCCATACGATTCTTTATTTGTTGCTGAACTTCGGCTACTTTTTGAAAATCATTCCAAGATAAGTTCGGTTCAATGTCGTAACCCCGCTGCTTTGCCTCGGCATGCCAACGAGCTTTGGTGTCCTTCATAACTTTGTTTCTGACTGCATTTTTAAACACGCTAATTTGGTTTATTTGCCAATTGGAGTCTAAATGGATCCCCTTTCGATGAACTTGAGTACGAACCTTACTTGCTGTTGTAGAGTGGGAGCGAAACTCCGACATAGAGTCGATTCCCATAGGATAACCGGTCTCTTTTAAGAACTGTTTTTGCCACACTGCCAGTATTCGTGGTGTGTAATGAGCGACACTATTGGTATACGTTTTATCTTGAATGGCTTCTCCAGCTTGCCCTGTCGCCTGCTCAATACCGGCTTGGATAACTGATAAGCCTAGAGAACCGAATGCTTCCCCCCAAGATGTTTCACCTTTCGTTCGTCGAAAGGTTTTCTCTAACCAATAATCCATCGGTTGGTGGGGAATCGAGTTATCTTTTAATAAGCGTTCATAGCGATCTTCAATGCGGCTGATACAATTGGCTCTTGAGCTTCCTTTGCGTTTATAACAGCGTTCTTTATCATCAAATAGGTCAAAAATAGGTTGTGCAACTCTTTGTGCTCTCGCCTCTGCTCTCGTTAAATAGGCCTTACTCGCCTGTTGATAATCACGATACCCCGTCGCGACGGTCGACTCGACCTCTTCCCACGCTTGATTGGCCTTTTGATGGCGAGACTCTACCGTCTGATTATACGCCCCAACATGTTTTTGATATTGATGCCACGATTGCTGAACTTCACTCCGTAATACTTTATAGTTCGCATAGTGCTCATCGAAATTGGCGTTTGCTCGATTTTGAATATAACGATCCAAAATTTGAACTTTCTTATCATCAATATGACTTAAGAATGCATCATTGCTGTAAACCAACCCACCGATCAAAGCGAGAAAAGTCATTTCTGACGACTCGGTACTCGCCTCTGAGTTATAAGGGATCCCTTCGATATTAATCGCATTCATCGCTAAACTAGATCGCAGTACAGAGGAAAAGAAAGCCTCCTGTCTCTGCTTTGCACTACTCGGTTCAATCAACCATTTATCTATTACCGCCTTTTGACCAAAAAAAACCGTTGGCCAAACCAAAGCTGTAATCACGACCAACGATGAAATAGCGCGAAACTTCGTCGTGGTCAGCCATCCTTTAAGTAGAAAATCCGCAACAATTAAAGTCACCCCGATCCCTGAGATGGTTCGGCCAAATAGCTCCGTTTTATGTAATTGAACATCACTAACATCGATTCCACCCGCAATTTCAACCAACTTGGCGTTGAAAGCGACTTCAGGAAAAAGATAAAGAAGTGAACAAAAAAACAACAAAACAGCCAACCATTTCGGCTTCTTATTATTTGTGGTTATTACGTCCTGGCTAGGAACTGGTTTCATCTTAACGCTTCCATAATTTGTCTATCCCTGTTCTCATCAAACATCATTTTTCTGTCGGCATCGAAATGCTGATCGCATCGTTACTTAAATTTAAATCTTCATCTTGAATATCAAACAGCACTGCTGGCTTCGCGCTCTGCGTTGTTTGCGTTCTTTTTTTCACACCTTTCACGCTAGCAGGCTTGGAATATGACACACTCCTAATGAGACCTCGGTTAGTGATGTAATGGCCATCTTTGAGGTAATCTATTTGTTCATAGAGTCGGTGAAAATCAGCGTCATTGGGTAGGCCAGCAACGGTTTCGCCTGCTAACGTTGTGGGTTGGTAGCCATTTGATTGAACGACAAGCTGTGGAGCAAGCTGCTGACAAATAGAGAACTTACTGGTATCCATGATCGCCTCATCTGGCAGAGGTCGACCTGCCTTAGCTAACGAGACCAATTGATCTTGGTGGTAATCCGTTCCGTTAATCGTATAAGTCACCACCTTCATGCCTTGCGCTTTCGCACGGCTATAAATTGTGGCGTATTGTTGGTAACTTCTTATATCAACATGTAAGCCACTATTGGGACCAAGTATTCGTTTCACCGTTTTCGCTGAATGTTTTGGCTTGTGCTTACGATAACGACTTTCCATTGCAAAAGCGCGATCGATATTCTTTTGATTTTCCTGATAATAATCATCAGAACCCATGCCTCGTTTTGCATCCCGCTTAAACTGAGCAACCGACGCCGAATGAGGCTCCCATGCATACCCAAGATAAACACTTGAATTGATTTCCCGCATTTTTTTCAGAACGTCCATATCCATTGATGAATAAAAATAGTTTCTATAGGGGAGACTTTGTCTGGCCATTTCGTCGAGTTTAAACAAATCTTCCATGGAGCCATCTGATGTTTTTATTTCAATATTAAGGGGTTGTTCAATCGTTGCGTAATGGTACCAATCATTCACGGCTTCATTGAAATAAGCGGGACGATACCCATCTAATGTTCCGTCAGGGCTCCTTCCACTCAGAGAGTTCCACTCACTACTCTTCATACGACTCACGCGATATCGCTTACCATCACTACGAGCGGTTGCTCTTCCTGTTTCTATGTCGTGATGTACAACCCAATCTTTATCACGCGTCAGCATCACATCAATTTCTGCTCCATCAAAACCACTTACCGCCGCCATTTGAATCGCATTACGAGAGTTTTCAGCATAATTAGAGCTGCCACGGTGGGCGATAACATCAATAGGGCACTGTCCTTTGATGTAAGAGATATCCCCTCCCATGGTTTGATAAAGATTGCGCGATTTTAACGCCAACTGCATATCACGAAACATTTCTCGCCCCTCTGCTGAGTTATGATTCGAGATTAGTTTTGCATCTGCAGGTAATCCAAGCCCTCGCTCCAAGGTTGGTTGTGGTGGTGTTACTTTATCTGTAGATGAACATCCCTGAATAAGAGCAATAGTAGTGACAAGCAGCCCTCTTGAAAGCGTGGTTACACGTGAAGGTGGTGAAAACATGAGATCCTTATCCGTTGGTAGCTTATATGTGACATAACTGGGTTTCACACGCTGAGCACGACAAAGTCGGCCTCCAAGCACGGAGACCGCAAAGTGCTAATATATGATGACTCCAACCATTGATTTCGATTGTTGATATGTTGTTGGAGTGGACGTATTTAATGGTTTAATTTGATTGAAAGCAAAGGCTCAAAAACTCATAAATACAAATCATGATTACATTATTTCATCAAATAATAATTGAATAAGCCCTTGTTCATCTGGGATGTCATACCCCTTTCGACATGGATAAGCCAAACCATCTGTGAAGTTCAAAAACGAAAAGCTATTGTCTATGCTTTCGCTCCCCTCTTCATCCTGCCATGGTTCAATAGTACTGTTCTGTTTAGTCACGATATAACCACACGAATTGACAGGCATCTCGGTCTTACGATTTAAGACTATCTTATGATTGGAATTATTGTAGTGATTTACTCGAATCTTACCGGCTAACGCTAGATATATCGCCCCTGCGGCGCCCAAAAGCAAAGTATGGCCGATAACTTTACCTGTCGCACTCGCTACGGCGATTCCAACATTAGCAGTCGCACTCGCGATGCTTTGACCTCGGTTTCCATAACGGTCTGTAGAATACACGTAATCCACGCTATGTTTTCTTTCAACGCGAGCACGTTGTCTGACAGGAGTATGGTTTATGTACTCTTGACCACCAAAAGCATCAAAGTTGTGTATTAATACCGGAACACAATGATAAGTTTCTCCATTCCAGTTCACTACACGAGCCTTCATTTGCCATGGATAATACTCTTCATCTAAATATTTCTTACATAAAGCTGGTAACAAATGGCTAAGTAACGCTGTGTTGTGATCGCTCTGCGCCATGTTGTACAGTTCTTGCGTTATTGATCGGGCCTGCTCTTGATCTCCTGATCTTGCGGCAACGATAAAGAGAATGACCTCGCCCCAAAAAGTATCGTTGATCAAGTAGTCAACCGGCAAATTATCGATTTCGATTAAAGCTCGTGGAACATCTTCATCGGACAAAGCCTCCAATACTGCAGACAAGTGATGCACGCGATCTTGAGGCTTTGCAATAGGTTCGTAATATGCGTCACATCGTTCAACAAAGGTCTTCCAACGCATTATTTTTTTAAACTCCTCAGTTACTCCTTCCGTGGTGAGTAACTTAGGTTCAATATATTTTGCAATGTGCTTTTTATGACCGTCTCGCTTTTTCATCGCCTTTGTGTAAATTTTGCTATCAGACTTGAATAAGTGCAGTGCTAAACCATAGCTTTCATACCATTCACCAAGGTTAAGATGACTACTTTCTAATGAAGCTTTAGCCAAAGCGTCAAAATGCTTTTTCATTTTATTCCCTTCCAATTTGACGACTTAAATAAAGATAAAGGCGATGACTAAAATAATAGCTGCGGCTATAGCCAGTTTGATGTATAGCTCATTTTTTTTAACTCTTGGTTCTTCCACTTCTTCAAGCTTATCCCTCATGGCCTTAAAGTCATCCAAACGTTGTTGATAACGTTTTTCTCTTTGATTATAGATGGACAACAGTTTCAGAAATGATTCTTTGTTTACCTGCTCCACAGCTTAACTCCAAGCATTTGAAATTAAAGACTAAAACTCCAATACACCATGACAAGCTCATGTTGACAGGAGGGGTCAATAGTCTTCTTCTAGTCTATATTAGGCATCGATTTTAGCGAATAAGGAACAGTATGCGATAAGAAATGTGATTTAAAACAGCACATTATTGTAAGAAAAATTAATTGAGCTAAATTGAACTCAAATGAAGATGTCATATCAACTTTACCTCATACTTTTTTATAAACCTATTCACCAGATCTCTAATTCAACCTCATTAATCAGTTATGCCTTGAGTCACACTGTCATTTTGAGTTACCTTGTCTTATTCAAAGTCGTGGGTCACAATACGCTCTGTACCTGACTTTAATAGAAATCATTGGCTCCCAAAACGTAGTAACCTAGAAATAGGGTTTGAATAGGGATGTCCGATTGAATGGTGAAAAATTTGGACCACACATTAATAGAGCAAGTTGAAGGGATATGCGCATCTCGAGGCGTTAGATTAACACCTCAGAGAAAGCGAGTGTTTGAGCTCATTTTCTCTAATAAAAAAGCCTCCAGTGCTTATGAATTATTAGAGCAGTTGAAAGTCAGTGAACCGCAAGCCAAGCCTCCTACAGTTTATCGTGCTTTGGATTTCTTGTTGGAACAAGGTTTCATTCACCGAGTTGAATCAACCAATAGCTTCATATGTTGCTGTTCTTGCAATGCAAACAAACATTTCTCCCAACTACTGATCTGCGATAAATGTGGCACTGTGATAGAACTGCAGGACGATGCGCTTGTCACCCTACTCGCCAGTAACGCTGAGAAGCATGGCTTTCAATTGACGAATCATGTCATTGAATCGCATGGCATTTGCCAATCTTGCTCCTCCGAGATGAAAGAATAAGATTATAGAAGAACATTATGCGCGCTGAATTTGTAAACCCGTTTTTAGCTTCTTTGATGAACGTATTAAAAACGATGGCTTCTCTAGAATTGAAGCCACAAAAACCGAGAGTTAAGAAAGATGAAATCGCTCGTGGTGATGTATCCGGCCTAATTGGTATGGTGGGTACACAATCTCGTGGCTCTATGTCGATCACCTTTGATGAAGGTCTCGCTCTCGAAATCATGGAAAACATGCTTGGTGAACGACCAAACGGCCTCAACGAAGAAGTGACCGATATGGTGGGTGAAATCACTAACATGGTGACTGGCGGTGCGAAACGTATTCTTGCGGAAAGCGGTTTTGACTTCGATATGGCAACACCAATCGTGGTTTCCGGTAAAGGTCATACGATTCGTCACAAGTGTGATGGGGCAATCATCATCATGCCTTTCTCATCTCAATGGGGTAATGCTTTCATCGAGATCTGTTTCGAATAACAGCTGTTTATTTCTAGCAGTACTGAGTATCAACTCAAAGAAGGTTGGCATCATGCCAGCCTTTTTTATTACCTGCGATTTAACCAATGCTTGCTATACAGATACAAAAGCGCCAACCCGAAGGTTGGCGTTTTTTTGGTGCTATCAACTCAATTAAGCTTTAAGCGCTTTAAATGCGTTGATTAGACCGTTAGTTGAGCTGTCGTGAGACGTTACTTGAGCATCGTCAGCAAGCTCTGGAAGAATTTGGTTTGCTAGTTGCTTACCAAGTTCTACACCCCATTGGTCGAAGCTGAAGATGTTCCAGATAACGCCTTGAACGAAGATCTTGTGCTCGTACATCGCGATTAGGTTACCTAAAGAGCGAGGGTTGATTTGCTTAACAAGAATAGAGTTCGTTGGACGGTTACCTTCAAATACTTTGAAAGGTACAAGCTCAGCCACTTCTTCAGCTGTTTTGCCAGCCGCTAGGAATTCAGCTTCCACTGTCTCTTTTGTCTTACCGAATGCTAGTGCTTCAGTTTGAGCAAAGAAATTAGACATCAACTTCTGGTGGTGATCAGATGCTGGGTTGTGGCTGATAGCAGGAGCAATAAAGTCTGATGGGATCAGCTTAGTGCCTTGGTGAATCAGTTGGTAGAAAGCGTGCTGACCGTTTGTACCTGGTTCACCCCAGATGATAGGACCAGTTTGGTATTCTACTGGATTGCCGTCACGGTCAACAAATTTACCATTCGATTCCATGTTGCCTTGTTGGAAGTAAGCCGCAAAACGGTGCATATATTGATCGTAAGGTAGAATTGCTTCTGACTCAGCGCCGTGGAAGTTGTTATACCAAATACCGATAAGCGCAAGGATTACTGGAATGTTGCTTTCAAACTCAGTTGAAGCAAAGTGGTTATCCATCTCGTGAGCACCTTCTAGTAGCTCAACGAAGTTATCGAAGCCAACAGATAGTGAGATAGAAAGACCGATTGCAGACCATAGTGAGTAACGACCACCAACCCAGTCCCAGAATTCGAACATGTTGTCAGTATCAATACCAAACTCAGCGACCGCAGTTGCGTTAGTTGATAGTGCTGCGAAGTGTTTAGCTACGTGTGCGTTGTCACCCGCTTCAGCCAAGAACCAATCACGTGCAGAGTGCGCGTTAGTCATTGTTTCTTGAGTCGTGAATGTTTTAGATGCCACTAAGAATAGCGTTGTTTCTGGGTTAAGAGGCTTAAGTGTCTCAACGATGTGAGTGCCATCTACGTTAGAAACGAAGTGCATGTTTAGGCGAGTTTTGTATGGCGTTAGTGCTTCAGTCACCATGTATGGACCAAGATCCGAACCGCCGATACCGATGTTTACAACATCAGTGATCTCTTTACCTGTGTAACCTTTCCACTCACCAGAAACGATGCGGTGTGTGAACAGTTCCATTTTTGCTAGTACAGCGTTAACTGCTGGCATTACGTCTTTGCCGTCAACCATTACTGGCTTGTCGCTACGGTTACGTAGAGCAGTGTGAAGTACTGAACGACCTTCAGTCTTGTTGATTGCATCACCACCGAACATTGCTTCGATTGCAGACTTAACTTCAGTCTCGTTCGCAAGAGCAAATAGGTGCTGCATAGTTTCAGCATCGATAAGGTTCTTAGAGTAATCCACTAAGATGTCAGAACCGAAACGAGTAGAAAAGCTCTCGAAACGCTTTGCATCTTGAGCAAACAGCTCTTTCATATCCATATCTTGAGCAGACTCAAAATGTGCCGTTAGAGCTTTCCACGCTTGTGTTTGCGTTGGGTTGATATTTTTCAACATGGTATCTATCCCGATGTTACTGTAGGTTTTATTCTAAACGTCACCTGGGTGATGAATAGAACCCCCGATTAGGCGAAAGTTTATATTTTTCTGTGATGACCAAACCGCGTCACCACTGAAAGATTCTTTGTAATTTTTTTTCACGAAGTATTATGCCGCATATGAAGAGCTGTACCTTGAGATAAATCAGGATTAGATTTCCTGACAGAAGAATCGGTACAGACTCTAGCTCTAACATAATTAAATGTGAGCGATAGCTGATAAATTCAAGTTCAAAAGATAGCGTTAAACCACTTTTTTTCCAAATACATTATAAAGGATGGCGTATGTGGATTCAGAAGACTATACACCTAAATGCACGAAAGCGTGGATTTCATCTCATTACTGATGAAATTGAACAACAGATACACGATATCAATTCTCTATCTGTTGGTTTATTACATCTTTTTATCCAACATACCTCTGCCAGCCTCACGCTAAACGAGAACGCTGATCCTACCGTCCGTACCGATATGGAGTCGCACTTTAATAAGTTTGTCCCAGAGCGAGCGCCCTACTACAGACACACCTATGAAGGTGATGATGACATGCCTGCCCACATTAAAGCATCGACACTTGGCACCAGTGTGACAATACCAATTAGCAATGGTCGTTTAGCTTTAGGAACATGGCAGGGTATTTACTTAGGAGAGCACCGAGATTGTGGTGGAAGCCGAACTGTGATTGCTACGATGCAAGGTGAGTAGACTGCTTGAAAACAAGATCTCCTTAATAAAAACAATATCTTGTTAATAAAAAAGAGTGGTGTGTTTCCACGACCACTCTTATAAAAATAGTATTTGGCCTACTGTAGGCCAAAAGGTTTAGAAGGGCTGGTTTATCATAACCCTAAAGGCCCCTTCGTCACCACCTCGCGCCAACTCAGCACGTACAACAATGCCTTCCACTTGGAAACGCACCGCGCCACCTAAGCTCCATTTCATGTCCGAGTGCAGTGTTTTGATGTCGTACTCATCGGCAACGCGCCCTAATTCAGCAAACGCTACCCATTGCCACCAAGGCAAATCGTAGTAGTTTATCAGTGGGATATCGCCAAGTGGTTGCCAGTCAGGAAGTACTCGGTACTCAGCAGAATAATGAACTGCAGAGCGACCGTGATAACGACCTCCGGTATAACCTCGTAAACGATACAAGCCACCAAGTCGAGCTTGTTCTGTTTCCGGTGGACGAGCACAATCCTGCCCAGAACAGTTATCCCAGGTTGGTGTATCAGCAGTATAGAAATCGAGTGCCACAACTTGTTGATCGAATAAGTCCCCTAAAGGACCTAAAGCAAAGTACTGGCTATTTTGGAAGGTCCACTTAAGCCACAAGTCATCGTTAGACCAACTCTCTGCGCCAGTGGTGAACTCAAGGTTAGTGTGAGAACCTCTGGTCGGGTTGCGTGTGCTATCACGGTTATCCCAATCAAACGCCAAACTAAAGCCTGTTGCCTCCTCGGTATTATTTAAACCTTCCAACTCACGAGCAGTATAAAAAGGCGTAAATAGAATCGAACTGACACCCGATTCGATTGGCGAAGCAAAGCTCACATCTTTGATTGGCTGAAAAGCACCGAGTAAACCGTGTTCTGCAACGTTGCCCCAAGGTAGCAAATACTTAAACTCAAACTGATAGTTTTGCTCTAAGCCATCAGCAATGGTTTTGTCATCGATAGATGAATCATTATCGCCTTGAGAACCAATGTAATACGGGTTGTCGTTGAAGCGCGCTTGATACATCTGAGTGCTAAACAATACGTTCTCAGACAAGGCATAGTTAAAAGCCGATAGAAAACCGACGTAACTGTCTTTGTCTGAATAGAGTGCCATACCAAACAGAGCGGCTTGAGGTTGCCAAACACCCTTTGCGACACCCGCAACCCCAAAGGTGTTACCCATGGTTTCGGTGCTGAAGTAGAAAGGAACAAAGGCTGAATCTTTTTCTTCACTCACAGCGGAAGAAGAAAAGCTGACACCGAGTAATGTCATTGCAGACATTAGCCAGCTTCGAGTCGTTCGCTTGAACATAATTTACTTATCAAGATCCATGATTACTTCACATATTCCATCGCAACACGCGAAGTCAGCTTAGTGACTAACTCGTAAGCGATAGTGCCGATATGTTCAGCCACTTCTTCTGAAGGTAAATCTTTACCCCACAGAGTCGCTTCATCACCCACTTTATCTGCCGCATCAGGGCCTAGATCAACCGTTAGCATGTCCATTGACACACGTCCTGCGATCGGTACTTTTCGACCGTTAACGAACACTGGAGTACCGTTAGGTGCAGTACGAGGATAACCATCACCGTAACCAATCGCGATAACACCAACCTTGGTATCACGTTCACTGGTCCAGTTTCCGCCATAACCCACACTTTCACCGGCTTTCACATCGCGAACGGCAATTAGGTGTGAGGTCAGGGTCATCACAGGCAAAAATCCAAGCTCTTGCGCTGATTTATCAACAAACGGAGAGACACCGTAAGATATGATTCCCGGACGAACCCAATCAAGGTGGCTGTCTGGCCAAGCGAGTAAACCCGCAGAGGCAGCAAGTGAACGCTCCCCTTCACAACCTTCAGTAAGCGACAAGAAAAGCTCTGTCTGTTCAACGGTGGTTGCTCTATCCAGTTCATCAGCACAACCGAAGTGGCTCATGTAACGTAGAGGTTTGGCAACATTCGCACATTGATGCAAACGCTCAACAAAGTTTTGGTATTGCTCAGGGCGAACACCTAATCGGTGCATACCACTGTCGACTTTTAGCCATACCACAACGGGTGTTTCCAAATCCGTATTCTCTAGCGCGCTTAATTGCTCTTCACAATGCACCACCGTTTGAATGTTATTGGTCACCAAGATTGGCAAATCGCACGAAGAGTAAAATCCTTCCAGCAACAAAATAGGTTTAACAATGCCACCAGCACGAAGTTGTAACGCTTCTTCAATACGCGCCACACCAAAAGCATCAGAGCTTTTTGAATGCTTGGCTATATGCAGTAAGCCGTGTCCGTAGCCATTGGCTTTCACAACAGACATGACCTTGCACTGAGGAGCCTTCGACTTTATCTGGTTCAGGTTATGTTCGAGCGCGTTTAAGTCAATGCTCGCCGTCGCCGCTTTCATGTAAGTCATTAGCGATTACTCATCATCAAATGCAGGGCCTGCATAGTTATCAAATCGGGAGTGTTGGCCTTGGAACGTAAGACGAACAGAACCGATCGGACCGTTACGTTGCTTACCAAGGATGATCTCAGCAATGCCTTTCAAGGAACTATCTGGGTTATAAACCTCATCACGATAGATGAACATGATCAAATCGGCATCTTGCTCAATCGAACCTGATTCACGCAAATCCGAGTTTACTGGGCGCTTATCAGCACGTTGCTCTAGGGAACGGTTAAGCTGAGAAAGTGCCACAACCGGAACGTTGAGCTCTTTTGCTAACGCTTTCAATGAGCGAGAAATCTCGGCGATTTCAAGAGTACGGTTATCAGATAACGAAGGTACACGCATTAATTGAAGGTAATCTATCATGATCATAGAGATACCATCGTGTTCACGAGCGATACGTCGAGCACGAGAACGCACTTCTGTTGGCGTTAGACCCGAGCTGTCATCGATATACATATTCTTCTTATCCATCAGAATACCCATACTCGACGAGATACGAGCCCAATCTTCATCATCTAGCTGACCAGTACGAATCTTGGTTTGGTCTACGCGAGAAAGTGACGCAAGCATACGCATCATCAGCTGTTCGGCTGGCATCTCTAGCGAGAAGATTAAAACCGGTTTGTCTTGCTTCATCGCCGCGTTTTCACACAAGTTCATCGCAAATGTGGTTTTACCCATCGATGGACGAGCAGCAACAATAATTAAGTCAGAGCCTTGTAGACCTGCTGTTTTCTTGTTGAGGTCGTTGAAGCCAGTATCGACACCTGTCACACCATCTTGCGGCGTTTTGTATAGGATCTCGATACGTTCTAGCGTCTTCTCTAGAATGCTATCAACGTTTTGTGGACCTTCGTTTTCACTTGCACGGCCTTCGGCAATCGCGAAGACTTTACTTTCAGCAAGATCAACCAGCTCTTCCGATGTACGACCTTGAGGGTCATAACCAGAATCAGCAATCTCATTCGCGACACCAATCAGGCTACGAACAAGTGCACGTTGCGCTACGATATCCGCATACGCATTGATGTTTGCGGCACTTGGTGTGTTTTTCGCTAAGTCAGCAAGGTAAGCAAAGCCACCCACTTCTTCAAGTTGCTCACGCAGCTCTAAATGTTCAGAGAGTGTAATAAGATCCAGAGGAGAACTTTCTTCAAGGATATCCTTTACCGCTTCAAAGATCAGACGGTGAGGACGGCTATAAAAGTCTTTGGCCACAACCTTTTCGGCAACTGTATCCCAGCGTTCGTTATCTAATAACAAACCGCCAATAACAGATTGCTCAGCTTCTAATGAATGTGGCGGGACCTTGATGGCGTCCACCTGATCGTTGGCTGATTTCTGACTTTTGGTATCCACTATGACTACACTCAATAACTAATAATGATCGTTCATTATACCCAAGAACATCCGTTTGTAATCCGATCCTATGAGTTTGTTTTATTCTTCAGGAAGAATTTACCTATTGCTGACGGAATTAACCAAGGGTAGCATTACGATCCTGCCATTCACTCACTGTATAACTAGAGGTATGCGTGTCCAAATTATTGGCTCTGAGCACTGGTCTTCTAAGCACTGGTCTCCTGAGCGCTCCGATGGCCTTAGCTGATGATGCTAAAGACTCTGTTGATGCAATCCTCGACTCTATAGTAGTTTCAGAACCTACTGCTGAGCCGATCGTCGTTGCACCGACACCTGAAGAAAAAGAGTTGGATATCGCACCGAGTGATACAAGTGATACAGAACTGCCGAGCCCGCTAAAAACGGAAGTCGAATTTGGATATCAGTCGCATACTGGTAACTCTGATTCACGAGCGCTTAACGCACGCCTTAACGGTGAGTACACGGCTGGCCGTCATAGAACCAGTGGTGAATGGAAATACTACAACCTCTACAAAGATGGCGAAGAAGATAAAAGGCAATCGACTTACTCAGCTCAGAGTGACTACAAGTTAAGCCCTAAAACCTACCTTTACGGCAGTTTCAAAGGAGTCGACTCGAGATACAGTGCTTACTTTAAGGACTACACAATTTCGAGTGGTCTGGGTTACCAGTTTTCGAATACCGAAGAGTTTGTGTTGGAAGTCGAAGTGGGACCAGGTTTTCGTTACCAAGAACCGAACCTTGATGAGATTGATGATGATGACATCATCTTCCCAGAGATTGTTGAAGAGGCAATTTTCCGTGGCAACGTGAATACGTCATGGCAGGTGTTGAAGAATTTGCTGCTCAAGGCAGACGTGACGCTTGTCTCTGGTCACAGTAACCTAAAGTTTGATACTGAGTTAGAAGCCATCAACGATATTACTGACAATATCGCGCTGAAGATCGCTCACTCTCGCCAGTACCACGATAAAGTGCCTGAAGGCTTAAGCAAACAAGACTCTGTTCTATCGATCAACTTGCTCTTCCAGTTCTAATCTTAGGCCACCTCTAACCTTGAGAACAACTTGTTCAGCAATAACAGCTTATGGATCACCGTAAGCTTTTTACCTACTGTAGCCCTTCCTTGTACTTTCCTATATTCCAGACATAAAAAAACACCAGCGGAAGCTGGTGTTTTAAAACTTTCAAAAGAAAGAATTCGTCTTGGTACTGAAATTACTCAGCTGCAACGATAGCGATTTTCGCAGTAGCAAAAACTTCAGAGTGAAGTTGGATGCTTACTTCGAATTCGCCGATGTTACGTAGAGCGCCTTCAGGTAGGCGTACTTCGCTCTTAGCTACTGCAACACCTGCCGCTGTAATAGCGTCAGCGATGTCACGAGTACCGATAGAACCGAATAGTTTACCTTCGTCACCAGCTTTAGAAGCGATTGTAACGCCTTCTAGAGTGTTAACGCTCTCTGCACGAGCTTCAGCAGCAGCTAGTTGCTCAGCAACTTTAGCTTCTAGTTCAGCACGACGAGTTTCGAACATAGCAACGTTGTCTTTAGTTGCCATAACTGCTTTACCCTGTGGGATAAGGAAGTTACGAGCGTAACCAGATTTAACGTTTACTTGGTCGCCAAGGCCACCTAGGTTACCGATCTTATCAAGTAGAATAACTTGCATTATCTTAGTCCTCTTAAACTATTATTAACTATTACCGATTACTGATGCTTGTCAGTGTACGGTAGTAGAGCTAGGTAACGAGAACGCTTGATAGCGCGAGCTAGTTGACGCTGGTACTTAGCGCTTGTACCAGTGATACGGCTAGGTACGATTTTACCAGCTTCAGTGATGTAGTTTTTAAGAGTTGCTACGTCTTTGTAGTCAATCTCTTGTACGCCTTCTGCAGTGAAACGGCAGAATTTACGACGACGGAAGAAACGAGCCATGGGCTATCTCCTGATCTTAAATTTAGTAAAGCGGTCTTTCACAATTATCGAAATAACTATCAATGACCTAAAACAAGTTGAGAATTTTTTAAGGCGTTAAGCCAAAAAAGAATTACTCAGCAGCTGCTTCTGGTTTAGCTTCTGTACGCTCTTCGCGACGAGGAGCACGCTCTGCACGCTCTTCTTTTTGCTTAAGCATAATAGATTGCTCAGTCACAGCGCCTTTAGTGCGCATGATCATGTTACGTAGAACTGCATCGTTGAAACGGAAAGCAGTTTCTAGCTCGTCAATCACTTCTTGACCAGCTTCAACGTTCATAAGAACGTAGTGAGCTTTGTGAAGCTTGTTGATTGGGTAAGCCATTTGACGACGACCCCAGTCTTCTAGACGGTGGATAGTACCGCCAGCTTCAGTGATAGAACCAGTGTAACGCTCGATCATGCCAGCAACTTGCTCGCTTTGATCAGGGTGAACCATGAATACGATTTCGTAATGACGCATTTGGTTGCTCCTTACGGATTATTAGCTTCCACGAGTGGCCCGGTCGTCCAGAGGAAGCAAGGAACTAAAGATAAATGACCGAGTTTTAAGGACGGCAAATGTTATAGAAAGAACCCGGTATTGGCAAGCGCTATTTGGTGAATAATGAAACAGTTTTTCTGTCGCCATCTAGCCATCCGACAAACCGATGGATTTTGCTATAACAGCCTAAAAAGAAACGCCCACCAGCAAGTGGTGAGCGCTAATAAATTCATAGACTTAAAGCAGCGTTAACGCATTACTGAGCTAAACGCTGTCTTACCGCTTCGAACAGGCAAATACCCGACGCCACAGAAACATTTAAGCTCGATACGCTACCTGCCATTGGAATCTTAATCAGATCATCGCAAGTTTCACGAGTTAAACGACGCATACCGTCACCTTCTGCACCCATAACTACCGCAAGAGGACCCGTTAGCTTCGCTTGATAGATATCATGCGTTGCTTCACCTGCCGTACCCACAAACCATACGCCCTGCTCTTGCAGTGCACGCATTGTGCGAGCTAGGTTGGTTACGCGCACGAGAGGAACCGTTTCAGCTGCGCCACATGCAACCTTGCTTACCGTTGCTGTTAACGGCGAAGAGCGATCTTTAGGTACGATAACAGCAGCGACACCTGCGGCATCCGCGTTACGTAGACAAGCGCCTAGGTTATGAGGGTCTGTTACGCCGTCTAGAACTAACAGCAAAGGCTGTTCGTGCTGCGCTAGGATATCGTCTAGGTGAGTTTCATTAAGCTGCTTAGCAGGCTTCACCTTAGCAATAAGACCTTGGTGATTCGCACCTTGTGCTTTTTCATCCAACGGCTTACGACCCATCTGTTGAATCGACACACCAAACTGTTGCAGTTGGTTCAGTAATGGAAGAAGACGCTCGTCTTGGCGACCTTTCAATACATACGCTTCGATAAAACGTGCAGGATCTTTTTCTAGTACGGCTTTCACCGCGTGAATACCGTAAATAAATTCGTTACTCATTGTCTCAAGTTACTCTTATTGCTCAGAGAAGAATGACATCAATGCCGATGCATCCCTCTCTGTGTTGTTCATTTCGAGAGTAGCGTCTTACGCCTGATACTCTCGCATTAAATTAAATCAGTTAGGCGCTAAACCTGATTAGCAGAGCGCCTTATTTAGCCTTAAGATCTATCAGTCTTAAGAGTTATCAGCCTTTGGCTTACGGCTTGCAGCACGCTTTTTCTTAGCGCGAGCTTTAGCAGCACCGGTTTTATTCGCTGGCTTTTTCTTCTTAGCAGGGCCTTCGCTGCTTCCGTCAGGTCGCTTAGTTGGCTCAACCATAGGCTTCGCTGATACACCTGGCTTATTACTCTTCACTGCTGAGCGCTTCTTGCTTTTCGCCTTTTTCATCGCTTCGGCTGCACGCTTCTTGGCTGTTTTGCCTTTGCCACGCGGCTGACGATCAGTGTCTTCTAAGTCAAAGTCGATTTGGCGAGTTTCTAAATTAACCGCAGAAACCTTCACTTTAACCGAATCACCCAAGCGGTAGATATTACCTGAGCTTTCACCCACTAGACGCTGACCAACAGCATCAAATTGGTAGTAATCATTCGCTAGCGCTGAGATGTGCACCAAGCCATCAATGTGCAGTTCAGTTAGACGAACAAAGAAGCCAAAACCAGTCACGTTGGCAATCACACCATCCATCACCTCACCGACATGGTCTTGCATGTATTCACACTTCAACCAGTCGTTTACTTCACGCGTTGCGTCATCAGCACGACGTTCAGTCATTGAACACTGCTCGCCGTAGAAGTCCATATCATCGAAAGTGTAGTGGTAACCACCAGTTGGCGTCCAACGTTCGCTGTTACGACCTTCTTCTTTCGCAATAAGGTACTTAATCGCACGGTGCAATAGCAAATCTGGGTAACGACGAATTGGCGAGGTAAAGTGAGCATAGCGTTTAAGAGCTAAACCAAAGTGACCCGCGTTATCCGCGTTGTATACCGCTTGCTTCATTGAGCGTAGCAGCATAGTTTGGATTAATTCACGATCTTCACGTTCATTAATCTGTTGCATCAGTTGTGCATAGTCTACTGGTGATGGCGACAGACCACCTTCCAGTGTTAAACCTAATTCACTTAAAAAGCTCTTGAAGCCCATTAAGCGCTCTTCGCCCGGAGTTTCGTGAACACGGTACAGCGCAGGCTCTTTCGCTTTTTCTACGTAAGATGCCGATGCGATATTCGCAAGAATCATACACTCTTCGATGATCTTGTGTGCATCGTTACGAATTACTGGCTCAATACGGTCGATCTTACGATCCGCATTGAAGATAAACTTAGTTTCTACCGTTTCAAATTCAATCGCACCACGTTCGTCACGCGTTTTCTTAAGCACCTTATACATCTTATGAAGCTCTTCAAGATGTGGTACTTCAGGTTCGTAACGCTCACGTAATTCTTCATTGCCATCTAAGATCGCGCCTACTTTGTTATAAGTAAGACGAGCATGAGAATTCATTACCGCTTCGTAGTGCTTGTAGCCTGACAGTTTACCTTTGTCTGAGATAGTCATCTCACACACCATACATAAACGGTCTACCTGAGGGTTCAATGAACACAAACCATTTGAAAGCACTTCTGGCAGCATTGGCACGACTTGTGACGGGAAGTATACCGAGTTACCACGGTTAATCGCTTCTTTGTCTAGCGCTGTATCTGGGCGAACGTAGTAACTTACGTCAGCAATCGCTACCCATAGACGCCAGCCGCCGCCTTTCTTCGCTTCACAGTAAACCGCATCATCGAAGTCACGCGCATCTTCACCATCAATGGTAACCAATGGCAGTTTACGCAGGTCTACACGTCCTTCTTTTGCTTCTTCAGGAACATGCTCACCTAGGTTTTCGATTTGCTTATCTACCGCTTCAGGCCACTCTTGTGGGATCTGGTGAGTACGGATCGCGATCTGCGTTTCCATACCCGGCGCCATGTTTTCACCAAGAACTTCGGTCACTTTACCCATCATGTTACGAGAACGACCACCACGATCCGTAATTTCAATCACAACCACATTACCCATTCGAGCACCGCCTTTATGCTCAGTAGGGATCTGGATGTCGTGACTAATACGCGAATCATCAGCAACCACGTAAGAATGGCCATATTCTAGGAAGAAGCGACCAACAAGTGGCGTTTTGCGCTCTTCAAGAACACGAACCAAACGACCTTCACGACGACCACGTTTACTGTTGTCAGTAGGCTGAACCAATACGTAATCACCGTGCATGATGGTTTTCATCTGATGATGCGGCAGCACGATATCATTGTCTTTACCCACACTGCCGTCTGGGCGAACCCAACCATGACCGTCTTTATGACCAATCACATAGCCTTTGATCAGTTCCATCTTCTCAGGCAATGCGTAGCACTGACGACGAGTAAAGATAAGCTGTCCATCACGCTCCATTGCACGCAAACGACGACGCAGCCCTTCATATTGTTCCTCTCCAGCAAGACCCAAAGCTTCGAATAGATCGTTGCGGTTCATCGGAATATTCGCGTCTGTTAGAAACGAAATAATGAACTCTCGGCTTGGTACTGGGTTATCGTAATTTTTCGACTCTCGGTCGGCAAAAGGATCAACAGTGGTTGTCGCTGTCGTATTTTCTGACGTTGGTGTGTTTTTTGACATAGGCGGGCCTGCTTAAGCAAGGAAGGTATATACCCCTAGTATATCTGATGCTAGGGGTAAGCTACAGATATGCTTTAGAAAACACTCAAATAACCTCAGATTGATACATATCTTCACTTTGTGAAACATCGCTTCATAGACGTGGATTATCATCAAAATTTCAAGCAAACGATAAAACAAACGTTTGCGCCATGAATGAAATACACTATTATCCACGCACTTTACCAACTCCTGTTCTGGGTATGATATGAAACTAAAACGCACTTTATTGGCTTCAGCTATGGCGAGCCTAGCGCTGTTCCCATTCGCAAGTTCGGCAATGGAAAAGGCTGACCTGATGATTACCGATGCGATGGTTCTAACCATGAACCAAGACAAAACGGTTTATGAAAGCGGTACTGTTGTGGTCAAAGACAACAAAATCATTGCGGTTGGTGATGCTTCACTAGAGAAGCAGTACCAAGCTAAGCAAGTGTTAGACGTTGATGGCGATATCGTTATGCCAGGTCTCATCAATACCCATACTCATGTATCAATGACAGTTTTCCGTTCGTTAGCCGATGATGTGCCAGATCGCCTGCACCGTTACATCTTTCCGCTAGAGAAGAAGCTAGTATCGCGAGACATGGTACGCATTGGTGCCAACCTAGGTAACGTTGAAATGGTGAAAGGCGGTGTGACCACTTACGCCGACATGTACTACTTCGAAGATGAAGTCGCAAAAACCGTCGATAAGATCGGTATGCGTGCCATCCTAGGTGAAACGGTGATTAAGTTCCCTGTAGCCGATGCGGCCAACGCCGAAGAAGGCATTAAGTACGCGTTGAACTTCATTGAAGAATACAAAGATCACCCGCGAATCACACCAGCGTTTGCACCGCATGCGCCTTACACCAACACCACAGAGATCCTGCAGAAAATATCTAAGCTCTCCCTAGAGTTAGATGTTCCAGTAATGATTCACCTTGCAGAATCACACCGTGAAGAAGAGAAAATCGCAGAGCGTTCTGATGGATTGTCCCCGGTTCAATACATGGACAGCATTGGCGCACTCAACAAGAACTTGGTGGGTGCACACATGATCCTTGTTGACGATCATGATATCGAACTGGTGAAGAAATCGGATATGGGTGTAGCTCATAACATGAGTGCTAACATCAAGTCAGCAAAAGGTGTATCACCTGCCCTTAAGATGTATGACGAGAACGTGCGTATCGGTTTAGGTACTGATGGCCCAATGTCTGGTAACACACTGAGCACCATTGATGAGTTCAACCAAGTCGCTAAGGTTCACAAGTTAGTTAACAAAGATCGTGCTGCGATGCCGCCGATCAAAGTGATCGACATGGCGACCATGGGCGCAGCAAAAGCGCTGCACATGGAAGATAAGATCGGCTCTCTTGAAGCAGGCAAACTGGCTGACATCATAGTGATCGATACTAAGGCGCCAAACATGGTTCCGGTCTACAACCCATACTCAGCACTGGTGTACTCAGCTAACTCAGGCAATGTTCGTCATTCCATCGTTGATGGCAAGATCATCATGCAAGATCGCGACATGCTAACGGTAGACGAAGATAAGATCCGCCAAGAAGCACTCGATTTCACTAAGGTTGTTCGTGAAACGGTAATTGAGTCTGGTGAGGTTGTTCAATAAACTCGCAATCGAATAGCATGACCTCCTAAACGTAAAAAGCCCCGCACTAACTAAATTAGGCGGGGCTTTTTAAGTCTTGTTTCCTGTAACAATGAGTGCAGGGATCATTACAGGCTTCTTGCTCGGTATTACCAGAACACGTCTCGACGTTTTGCTCGAGCAATAATATTGTCTGGCATTCTCTGTTCCAGGCCGCTACGAAGCACAGTGATACGTCTGTGTTGTCTTTGGTCTGCGGTTACCGAATTATACAACCAACGGTAAGCATCTTCATAATCCAATGGGCTACCGTAGTCACGTAACAAGAGTTCCGCTAAGTGAATGCTCGCACTTAAGTTACCCATCGAGGCTGCTTCACGTAGATACGGAATCGCACGCTCTTGATCTTGTTGTACCAAAGTACCACGAGAGTAATAACGACCTAACTGCTCTAATGCAGCGGGTAAACCTTGATGTGCCGCGTTTTCCATATAGTAAAGGCCAAGCTCTACATCTTGTGGAACACACACACCCCAAGCCAACATATCACCGTATAAAAACTCATAAGAAGGCAAGCTAATACGCGTTGCACGAGCAACGATATCTTCAACTAACTGGCACTTATCAGCTTTCACTCGCTCTAGATGTTGATTATTTTCGATTAAATTAATCAGTTCAGCTTCTGTATATATTGGAACGGGCTCTCCCACATCAGCCAAATTAGCATGACTCAAGGGTGAGCTCAGCGCCATTATTAATGAAGCTGCCACAATTCGTAGCTTCATACCTGCACTCTATTATCTGTCGCTAAAGTTATCTATTGAGGGGTGCAGAGGATTTCTACACGCACAAAACAGGGTGAACTTCACTTTCCATGATATCTGTATCGGCAATAACCCCGACGGCTTTAGACAAAACTTGCCGCTAATGGGCAATATTTTGCCTGATGACGCTTAAAAGATCACCATCAAAGAGTGAACGGCTAAATTGCAGGTATTAAAAAGCCGACTTAATAAAGTCGGCTTTTAGAAAACTATTTTATTATCAAAGCACTGTTCGTGCCTGGTAATCACTCAGCAGGCATTATGCGCCGTATGGGTGAACCTTGATGATAGTTTCGTTACGATCTGGGCCAGTTGATACGATATCAATTGGAACGCCAGTTAGGTCTTCGATACGCTTGATGTAATCTAGAGCAGCTTGTGGAAGCGCGTCGATAGATTTAGCACCAAATGTGTTTTCAGACCAACCAGGCATTGTTTCGTAGATTGGCGTCGCTTCTTCGAATGACTCAGCAGCCATTGGAGAAACTTCTAGGATAGAACCATCTTTCATCTTGTAACCAGTACAAATTTTTAGTTCTTCTAGGCCATCTAGAACGTCTAGTTTAGTTAGACACATACCAGATAGAGAGTTGATTTGGATTGCACGACGCATAGCAACAGCATCAAACCAACCAGTACGACGTAGACGACCAGTTGTTGCGCCAAACTCGTGACCAACATCGCCTAGGTGTTTACCAACTGGGTCTTGCTTCTCAAGGCCATCGTATAGCTCAGTAGGGAATGGACCTGAACCAACACGAGTACAGTAAGCCTTAGTAATACCAAGGATGTAACCGATGTGACGAGGACCGAAACCAGAACCTGCAGCAACACCACCAGCAGTCGTGTTAGAAGACGTCACGTATGGGTAAGTACCGTGGTCGATATCTAGTAGCGTACCTTGAGCACCTTCGAACATGATCTTGTCGCCGCGCTTACGTGCTGCGTCTAGTTCGTCAGTTACGTCGATAACCATCGCAGTTAACATGTCTGCGTAGCTCATCGCTTGCTCAAGAACTTCTTCGTAGCTTACTGTTTCAGCTTTGTAGAAGTGCTCTAGTTGGAAGTTGTGGAATTCCATCACTTCTTTTAGCTTCTCAGCAAATGCTTCTTTATCGAAAAGGTCGCCAACGCGTAGACCGCGACGAGCAACTTTATCTTCGTAAGCAGGACCGATACCACGACCCGTTGTACCGATAGCTTTAGCGCCACGAGCGATTTCACGCGCGTTGTCGATTGCAATGTGGTACGGAAGAATTAGAGGACAAGCTTCAGAGATGAAAAGACGTTCACGTACTGGAATACCGCGATCTTCAAGAGGCTTCATTTCTTTTAGAAGTGCGTCAGGCGATAATACTACACCGTTACCAATAACACATTTAACGTTATTACGTAGGATGCCTGATGGAATTAAGTGAAGAACGGTTTTTTCACCGTCAATTACAAGTGTGTGACCTGCATTGTGACCGCCTTGGTAGCGAACCACGTATTTTGCATCTTCAGTTAAAAGGTCAACGATTTTACCTTTACCTTCATCACCCCATTGGGTGCCTAGAACGACTACGTTATTTCCCATCTTTCCAATTTCTGTTGCTAATTAAAAATGGATTCTAGCACTGAATCACACTTCTTGCAGTCACTTTTTGTTCATAAACGTTAACGCTGTACAAAAATAAACCAGCCATAACTGGGGGCAGATGTGTAAAGATACTGATATCATTGCTTTTTTACAGACAAAAGGCAGAACCATGTCTCAATCAATTTGGCTCGCTATTGGGCTCGTACTTATTGTGGAAGGGCTCGGCCCCTTGATTGCACCCAATGGCTGGAGAAACATGGTCGCGCAACTGAGCGAGCAACCAGACACGCAACTGCGCCGCATTGGAGGCTGTCTTGTGGTGGCTGGAGCGGTTATCGCTTTCATGACCTACCGCTAGGTTTCTATAAGTAGAACGCTGTTAAGCGCCTTCCCTCGTGCCCCAATAGTGAATCCACAAACATGTCTCCTCCTGAAAGAAGTCATAGAAAACAAAAAGGCTCCCACAATGGGAGCCTTTTAAGTTTTAACGTATTTTGCTTATTAAGCTAAGCATTCGCTAACGCATCAGCTTATTTTGCTGGAGCGCCGCTTGCTTGATTCATGTATTGGAAGAAGTCAGTCTTCGGATCCAGTACTAGAATGTCGCTCTTATCGCTAAATGATGTCTCATAAGCTTGCAATGAACGCATGAAGCCGTAGAACTCAGGATCTTTGCTGAACGCATCAGAGTAGATCTTCGCTGCTTCTGCATCCGCATCACCACGAGTGATTCGAGCTGTACGGTCAGCTTCAGCAAGAACTGTTGCCACTTCTAGCTCAGCTTGAGCACGGATAACTTCCGCTTTCTCACGACCTTGAGAACGGTGTCTACGAGCAACCGATTCACGTTCTGCACGCATACGGCGGTAGATAGATTCACTGATTTCGTCAGGAAGGTTAATCTTCTTCATACGAAAATCAACAACTTCAACACCTAAATCAGCCATCGCACTTTCTGCCGTTCCAGACAAAACGTTTTCCATGATCTTATCGCGTTCGCCATCAACTTCTAGTGCTTCTGCAGCCGCTACCGTTGTGACGACTTCGCTATCAGCAGAGTCTGGCAGGATGTCCTTGTTGCGAGGGCCTGACACGATCTGCTTAATTTCACGAGAACCAATTTCAGAACGAAGAACATCTGTCACTTTACGCTCAAGAAGTGCTTCTGCCGTCATGATATTACCGCCACCGGTACTCAGATAGAAACGTCCAAAATCAGCAATACGCCATTTTGCGTAAGTATCAATTAGAACGTCTTTTTTCTCTGATGTTACGAAACGGTCAGAACGGCCATCCATCGTTTGAATACGAGCATCAAGTACTTTTACGCGATCAAACATCGGTAGTTTAAAGTGCAGACCTGGTTCATAGATTCGTGATACGCCGTTGTCATCGAGAACTCGACCAAAACGAATTACCATGCCACGCTCACCTTCTTGAATCACAAACACTGACATCAATAGAAGGGCAATCGTCACAACTAATACAGGGATCATTAATTTACGCATTATTAGTATCTCCCTTGGCGTGAACTGTCTGAACGAGTTTGAGTGCTAGGCTTTGGATCCGCTTGAGTTTCTAACTCAATTTGATCGTAAGTTGATGATGCTTTTGCAGGGCGAGAGCCCGACTGAGAACCACCTTGTGCGCCTAGCTTATCAATTGGTAGGTATAGCAAGTTACCGCTTGATTCAGAATCAATCAGGACTTTCGATGTGCTTGAGTACACTTTTTCCATTGTATCTAGGTACATACGGTTACGTGTTACTTCAGGAGCAGCTTGGTATTCAGGTAGCAGTTTCTCGAATTGAGCAACTTGACCTAGAGCACCATTAACTGTGCGCTCTGAGTAACCCACCGCTTCTTTCTTCAAACGCTCAGCACGACCTGTTGCTTTTGGAAGAATGTCATTTCGGTAAGCTTCAGCTTCACGCTCGAAACGCTCTTCATCCTCACGAGCCGCGATAGCATCATCAAATGCATCTTTCACTTGCTCAGGTGGACGTGCTGACTGGAAGTTCACATCAACAATCAGAATACCCATATCGTAGCTATCAATAATACGGTTCAACGTTTCTTGAGTGCTTTGACGAATCTGCTGACGACCACTTGTCAGGATACTATCCATTAGTGAGTCACCAATTACCGCACGAAGCGCGGAATCGGTTGCTTGACGTAAACTGTCGTCTGCATTCGTTACACGATACAAGTACTTGTATGGGTCAGAAACACGGTATTGAACACCCATTTCAACGGTCACAACGTTTTCATCTTTCGTTAGCATCGTGCCAGCAGCACGTAGAGAACGAATCGCTTGAACGTTTACTAGTTGCTCATCACTGATTTCATCGATGAAGCGTGGGTGCCAGTTAAGACCAGGTTCTTCGATACGGTCGAACTGACCCAGTCGAAGTACTACTGCTCTTTCTGCTTCGCCAACGGTGTAGAAACCAGCGAAGAACCAGATAGCAATAGCAATAACGGCAATGACACCAAAGCCAATTGCACCGCCACCACCAATAGATGGCCCGTTACCGTTGCCACCCTTTTTACCAAACTTGCCACCTAACTTTTGACTTAGTTTATTAAACACTTCGTCTAGATCTGGCGGTCCTTGATCTCGGCCGCCGCGATTATTTTTATTACCCCAAGGGTCATTATCGCGGCCGTTATTATCGCCGTTGTTGTTATTTCCAGGCTCATTCCACGCCATTAGAAAGCTCCATCATTTGATATGACGTTATACTGTAGCAGTCTCTTTGGTAACGATAAAGTCACCTAAGAGCGCCCCTTCTCTTTTTTCAAGTTTAGACCAATCTATTTGTTGCATTCGGATATCTATCAACAAGTTACCATTTTCATCATACTCTTCCTGTTGAATACATTTCATCTCGAAGAATAAGCTGCGAATACGGCCCTGATGTTGATGTGGAATACACAACCGGAATTGAACCATCTGGCTAGCTAAACGCTCAGTTAAAGCTTCAAACAGCAGTTCAATACCTTCTCCTTCCATTGCAGAAACCCAAACAGCGCGAGGTGCGCCCTCTTCGTCTCTTTCAATTCGAGGTTTTTGGTCTTCCATGCAGTCAATTTTGTTCATGACTACAAGGGTTGGCACTTCATGAGCATCGATTTCTTCTAATACTTCATGAACAGCCTGAATGTTCTCACGAAAACGGTCATCACTGGCATCAACAACATGTAACAAAATGTCAGCTTCCTGCGTCTCTTGTAATGTTGCCTTGAACGCAGCGACCAAGTCGTGTGGTAGATGACGGATAAAACCTACGGTATCTGCGAGAATTGCAGGCCCGACATCTGCCAAATCAATCTTACGTAGTGTTGGGTCTAGGGTTGCAAACAGTTGGTCTGCCGCATAAACACCAGCACTTGTGATGCGATTGAAAAGTGTTGATTTCCCTGCGTTGGTATAACCAACCAAAGAAATTGTTGGGATTTCAGCTCGATTACGAGCACGTCGTCCTTGTTCACGCTGCTTAGCGACTTTCGCTAAACGACGTAGTATTGCCTTTATACGGTCACGCAACAAACGTCGATCGGTTTCCAGTTGAGTTTCACCTGGACCACGAAGACCAATACCACCTTTCTGCCTTTCAAGGTGAGTCCAACCACGAATCAGTCGAGTAGAGATATGACGAAGCTGAGCGAGCTCAACTTGTAGCTTACCTTCATGAGTTCGCGCACGTTGTGCAAAAATATCTAAGATCAAACCCGTGCGATCAATCACACGACATTTACACAATTGCTCGAGGTTGCGCTCTTGGGCAGGAGAGAGGGAGTGGTTAAAAATCACAATTTCAGCACCGGTCAGCTGAACAGCTTGTGCGATTTCTAGGGCTTTACCTTCTCCAACGTAGTATTTAGGGAGTGGGGATTGTCGGCTACCAGTAATCACTTGTAGCGTTTCTACCCCCGCTGAGGAGACCAGCATTTCACATTCGCTTAGATCTTCCCATTCTCCCTCTTGCGTGAAGTTGATATGAACAAGTACGGCTCGCTCGCCGGATTCATAACGGTCAAACAAGCAACCAACTCCTTATTACAGCGCAAGCTGTACAAATTGAACGATTAATCTTCAGTCTTCTCTGGACGATCAGATGGCGTGCGTTGCTCGCCGCTGTGGTGACTAACTGCGCGAGCAGGTACCACAGTAGAAATCGCATGCTTGTAAACCATTTGGTTTACTGTGTTCTTCAATAAGATCACGAATTGATCGAAAGACTCGATCTGACCTTGCAGCTTAATGCCGTTAACAAGATAGATAGAGACTGGAATGCGCTCACGACGGAGTGCATTTAGGAATGGGTCTTGTAGCGATTGCCCCTTAGCCATTTTATTTTCCTTATTTGTATTTTGTTGTAATTATTTAGCTAGTGGTGCACAAAAAGGTGCGGCCTTTGCATCTGAGCTAAATGAATAAAAAAACTCCGTTGTTATTGAAAGGCTGTGATTTTTAAAAGCCTCAATAACGGATCCTTTCCAGAGTATATTCACGCAAAAGCGATCACATTATACACAGCAATACTAATCAGATGCTATTGCATCTGAAAGAGTTTCTAACGCTTGATCAATGTTTTCGCTATCTAACCAAGTTAAATCATCCCAACTGCGCAACCAGGTGATTTGTCGCTTGGCCAACTGACGGGTTGCACAGACACCACGGAAAACCGCTTCGTCTAAATCACAATTACCGTCTAAATAATCCCACATCTGCCTATAACCAACGCATCGGATCGATGGCAGTTCAGGGTGAAGATCTTCTCTGGCGTACAACGCCTTCATTTCATCTTCAAACCCAGCTTCTATCATCTTCTCGAAACGCAGCTCAATGCGGCGATGGAGTTCAGTCCTTTCCTTGGGAGCTATTGCAAATTGTTTTACACGAAATGGCAGGCTATCGCCTTTCGTTTGAGTTAGCTCTGTTAATGTTTTACCCGAAATTCGGTAAACTTCCAATGCCCTTGAAAGCCTTTGTGGATCATTTGGGTGTATTCTTTCAGCGGATACGGGATCTATCTCTCTTAATTGATCGTGCAATGCCTGCCAACCCTGTTCAATAGATTCCGCTTCAATCTTCTTACGAATCTCTTGATCCGCTGCTGGTAATGGCGATAAACCTTCCAACAATGCTTTGTAGTACAGCATTGTGCCACCAACAAGTAGCGGGATTTTGCCTTCCGCTACAATCTTATTCATTTCATTGATCGCATCACGACGAAAATCTGCCGCAGAATACGCTTCGCTTGGATCCAAAATATCAATCAAGCGATGAGGCGCGAGCTCAAGCTCTTCCGCATCCGGTTTAGCGGTACCAATATCCATGTCTTTGTAGATCAATGCCGAATCGACGCTGATGATCTCTACAGGGTATTTCTGACGTAAGCGGATAGCTAAATCTGTTTTTCCTGACGCCGTTGGGCCCATTAAAAACAACGCTAAAGGTAATTTTTCAGTCATGATATTTTGTATTTGCTTCTCTGTTTTAGCGCTTTTTAGCAAAGGGCTTTGTGTCGCGACGTATTCAGCTAAAAAGACAAAGGTCGTCGCGAAAAAATTAAACCGTAAACGCGGCTATAGTCGCTGAAAAGTCGATAGGATTAACAAACTCTGGATCATCTAATGGAAGTAGACCATGCCAAAGTTGTTCTAGTTCCCCAACTAGTTGAACCGCTTCAGATAAAGTGTAGTCGCTTTTTACTTGTGCGGTTTGAATCCCGATCCAGTTGACCAATGATGGCAATAGGTCGTTAGAAACATTAGCCGAGTGTTTATCAACAATCTGAGCGTTTAATGAAGCCGCGTAAGATAACAGATCTGGGATCAAAATTTGTAAGTTTTGCTGCCTTAAAGGAGAAGGCACGCCCATCACCATTACCGCCTCGCTGTTTCGCGCCTTAAGCTCAATCCCCAGTAATGCCAGAGTTTGACTCAGCGCCTTAGCAACTTCGACAAGTTCACTACCCAGCTTAATCGATAAAGGCACCAATAGTGGTTGGCTTTTTAACGCACCACCTCGAGTATCAAGCTGACCAACAACACGCAATAACTCAGCCTTAGCCAAGGAAACCAGCACACTGCCGTTCTTATTGCCCATTACCAGATACTGACGTTCCACAATCGAGACCGCTTTGCCCAAGTCCGTTACAGGTGCTCTTGGCTTTAAATGAACAGGATTCTGTTGAGCAGGCTTAGCTTCTTTATTTTCTTTATTTTCTAAGTTGTCTCTGGTTTCTACTGGTGCCGCATGCTCTTGAGAAAGTGAAGGCTGTACAACTTGCTCATCAAAATCTGGCGTTTTCAGAAGCTCTTTATAGGCTTTCACTTCTCGCTTAGATGGCGCGGGTTCACCATGATGTTGGTGTGGCTCTTTCTCTTTTCTCGGAACAGGTCGAGACTCTATCCACTCTTGGCGAGAGGAACCGGTAAAACTGCTGTCACTAGTAGCCGAGCTTCGGCCAGCTAATGAACTTGGACTGGTTGATGAGCTTGGGCTAATTGATGAAACATAGTGTCGCCCACCATCATTAACGCTGTGTTGAGGCTTATCAAAAGCGTGCTCTGATTCTGCTTTTCTCGGGTAGGCAGGCGTTTGCTCAATAGCGTGTCGCACCCTATCCGAAACTTGGGTTTGATCCGAACTGCTAGGCATTACGCTTTCTGGCTCAGCGAAACTTGCAACACCATCAACTGCAGAGCTCGTACTATCTTGCTGATGATGAATCACTTCTGACTGATGAAAAGCCGACTGATTGATTGGTGCAGCATCGATCTGCTTGCTCTGTGCTAAACCATCACTCAATGCTTGGTAAATAAAGTCATGCACAAGGCGCGCTTGATGAAAACGCACTTCATGTTTTGCAGGGTGGACATTCACGTCCACCTGATGTGGGTCGAGTTCAATGAACAACACATACGTCGCGAATTGGTCTGGACGCAGGCTGGTTTCGTAGCTTTGACGAATCGCATGATTGATCAGCTTGTCACGCATCATACGACCATTCACATAGCAGTATTGCAGGTCGCTTTGTTGTCTTGCTCCTTCTGGCGTGGTGATCCAGCCATGAAGTTTTAGGCCTTGATGCTCAAGTTCGATCTTAAGCATATGACGAACAAAAGGATTGCCACATACCGCAGCGATGCGCTTTTCTGCTTGAACTTGTGTTTTTGCAGCGCGGTACTGACGAATCATCTTGCCGTTATGACGAAGGTTGATCGTCACATCAAAACGACTCAATGCGATGCGTTTAAGCAACTCATCAATATGGGTGAATTCAGTCTTCTCGGTGCGTAAGAATTTGCGGCGTGCTGGCGTATTGAAGAACAGATCCAACACCTCAACCGAAGTACCAATTGGGTGTGCTGCTGGCTGCAGTTTTACCTGCATATCACGACCTTCACTGTGTGCTGCCCAAGCTTGATCTTGAGTGGCAGGGCGTGAAGTCATGGTCAAGCGCGCAACCGAGCTAATACTCGCCAGCGCTTCACCACGGAAACCGAGGCTGACGATCGCCTCTAGGTCATCAAGAGTGTGGATTTTGGAGGTAGCATGACGACTCAGTGCCAAGGCAAGCTCATCTTTTACGATGCCTTTACCATTGTCACGAACGCGGATCATCTTGGCGCCACCTTTCTCGATATCAATATCGATACGTGTCGCACCAGAATCCAAACTGTTCTCAACCAACTCTTTTACAACAGAAGCGGGTCTTTCTACCACCTCACCCGCTGCGATTTGGTTAGCTAACCGAGCTGGCAGTATTTTGATCGTCATATTTATAGCTACCTTACTGCCATTGATGGAAACGCTGCTACGTTTGCACTAGTTCTTATTTTTTATCATTGATATACCTGAAGCTGTTTAGCATTCCCAAGACTACTTGTGAGGAATAATCAACACTTGGCCGATAGCCAGGCTGTCAGATTTTAACTTATTCGCTTGGCGAATGCTGTTGACGCTCACGCCGTATTTCGAAGCTATCTTGCCAAGGTAATCACCTCTTGCAACTTTGTGTTTGCGCAGAGGAACATCTTTAACTTCAACCGTAATACGTAACTTTTGGCCTACTCTCACCGTCTCTGATTTCAAACGGTTCTCACGTTTAATATCAGCCACCGACACTTTATAGCGGCTGGCGATCTTACCTAGGTACTCTCCAGACTTAACCGTGTGAGTGATGGTCTTAGTTTGAACCGCACTGCTTGATGATGAAGTTGAAGCACTGCCTGGAATCTTAAGTACTTGACCAATTGCTAGGCTGCTCGATTTCAGATTGTTGAACTTCATCAACGTCTGTGTCGACGTACCATACTTGCTCGCAATCACAGACAAAGACTCACCACGAGAGACTTTATGTTGGCTCACGCTGCCCGTTGATGACGTTGCGTTAGACAAGATAATCCCTTCAGGCGGGTTAGCCTTCAAATACTTAACCACCGCTTTAGTCACTGCTCGTGCCAATTTATCTTGGTGCGAACGTTGGAAAAGAAGCTTCTCTTCCGTCGGATTCGAAATAAAACCTGTCTCTACCAGTACTGATGGGATCTGTGGTGAACGTAATACGGCTAAGCTGGTGTTAATCGGCTTGCTATTGTGCAGTTTCGCAACCTTACCCATTTCAGACAGAATTGCCGTTGCCAGTTTGTAGCCCTCTTTTTGAGAGTGGCTAAACTGCAAATCAAGCAGGGTTTGGTTTACGTTCTTATCATCAATATTGCTTGTGAACGCTGCACCGCTACCACCAAGCAATTCAGACTGTTTCTCTTTATTCTCAATCCAACGAGAGATCTCTGTATTTGCGCGTCGAGTGTTCAATACAAACACTGAACCACCTCTTGGTTGAGGCGTCGTAAAGGCGTCGGCGTGAATAGAGATCAACAGGTGAGCTTCATTCTCTCGAGCAATCGCAACACGTCGATTCAGGTTCACAAAGTAATCAGCATTACGAGTCATACGAGTTTTGATCCCCGGGACCGCATTCAGTTGAGCTGCTAACTTCTTAGAAATACTCAGAGTCGCGTCTTTTTCGTATTTACGCGTAGGACCAATCGAACCTGGGTCTTCACCACCGTGGCCAGGATCAATCACAATTAGAATATCTTTCTGGCGCTTAACCTGATTAATGTTCTTACTTACCGTTGGCTTACTCGGTGTCGATGTCGCTTTACTTGCCGCACCATGAGGTAAGTCGATCACCAAACGGTGTCCATACTGACCACCTGGGGTCGGGCTCAGTTTGAATAATTCTGCTTTAGACGACTTCTTTAACTCAAAAACCAAGCGATAGGTGTTTTTGTCTGGCGGTGAGCTCTTACGAATCTTAGATAGAACAGGGCTGTCTTTCACCTCGACCGGTAACTTAGTCGCAAGACTGGTATTTTTTAAATCAACCACTAAGCGACTCGGGCTACTCAGGGTGAAATAGCTAAAGTCCGCTTCTGATTTTAAGTCGATAACCACACGAGTTTCTTCTGGAGAAGGCCAAACCCTTAAACTTTTCAGTGAGTTTGCAGAAACAAGTGAAGAAAACAGTATAGAAAAAACAGCAGCCATCATGGCCACTGTTGAAATAAGGCGTTTAGAAATCAACATAACTCCAACTGACTAAGTAAGCGCTGTCCGTATTCACTATTAGCGGTTAAAGAAACAACACGGTGATCGTCTTGGTAACGAATATCAATATCCAAATCGGCTTCTGGTAGCATCCCATAACCTTTCTCAGGCCACTCAACCAAACAGATAGCATCCGGCGTAAAATAGTCACGAATTCCCATAAACTCGAGTTCTTCAGGATCGGCTAGGCGGTAAAGATCAAAATGATACACCTGCCAATCTGCAAGTTGATAAGGTTCAACTAGAGTATACGTTGGGCTTTTTACATTTCCTTGATGACCAAGTGCTTTTACAAAGCCGCGACTAAACGTCGTTTTACCTGCGCCAAGATCACCATGCAGATAAATCGTTGTCTGCTGTGAGCAAAGATTAGAAAGCTCCGTTCCTAGTTGAATCGTTGCTTGTTCATCTTTCAAAGTAAATTGTTTAGTGCTCATGAATACGTTCTCTAAAAATCGATCGTTGACTATATAAAAATCAAAAGAACAAGAATAGTAAACCGTGATGCTTTTGGGAGACAAGCACTCAAGTGTAAGTTCTATGAAAAATACTGATCAAAACGCGTCTGTTCTGGTCAACACCACTAAGATCCGTTAAGATCCGCCCCCATTTTTGCCGAACCTAATTTTAATTAGCCTTATCTCTAATTGTAAAACAGAGAAAATAAGAAATAAGCCATGAATCTAGACCATCTTGCTGAAAAAATTAAAATCTGGGGAAAAGAGCTGGGCTTTCAAAAAGTTGGCATCTGCGATGTTGATTTAAGTGAACACGAAGCCCCTCTTCAAGCATGGCTAGATGCAGGCAACCACGGCGAAATGGATTGGATGGCTCGACATGGGATGATGCGTGCACGTCCTGATGAACTTCACCCAGGCACAATTCGAGTGATCAGCGCTCGAATGAACTACCTACCACCAGAAGCTCAGTTCGCCTCTAACCTAAGCGATACCACTCAAGGCTACATCAGCCGCTATTCTTTAGGCCGCGACTATCACAAATTGTTCCGTAACCAGTTGAAAAAGCTAGGACAAAGAATTGAAAAAGAGGTCGAGGGTTTAGACTCACGCCCTTTCGTCGATTCAGCGCCCATTTTGGAAAGACCACTCGCTCAAAAAGCAGGGTTGGGCTGGACAGGTAAACACTCATTAATTCTTGATAAAGACGCTGGCTCTTGGTTCTTTCTAGGGGAGCTGTTGGTTAACATCCCTCTTCCCACGGATGAACCCAGTGTTGATGAGTGCGGCAAATGCACCGCATGTATCACTTCTTGCCCAACGGGTGCCATTATTGCTGATGGCGTGGTTGATGCGCGCAAATGTATTTCGTACTTAACCATTGAATATGATGGTGTGATCCCTGAAGAGTATAGAGATGCCATTGGTAACCGTATCTACGGTTGCGATGATTGTCAGTTAGTTTGCCCGTGGAATCGTCATGCCGAACTCACAGAGCAAACAGACTTTCACCGCAGAGAAGATTTCCAAGAAGCCGATCTGGTTTCACTTTCAAGTTGGGACGAAGCAACCTTCCTAAAGAAAATGGAAGGCTCAGCAATCAGACGTATCGGCCACACCCAGTGGTTACGCAATATCTTTGTTGCGATGGGCAATGCACCATTTCAACAACGCATTATTGAAACCCTGGAGTCTCATCAAGGCAAAAACGAAATGCTTGATGTGCATATTGAGTGGGCTTTGAATAAACAACTACAGCAGTTACCCAAAGCTAGCAGTGTGCAAGAAGATAGCTCTACGCAGAAAAATAGCTGTGTGCAAAAAAGTAACAGCAAAATCTCCACCAAAAAGCACAGACTGATACGTATAGTAGAGAAAGGACTACCAAGAGACGCTTAACGCTTTATATACCAATATATGGCAAGCGAGCCCCCACTAACAGTCCAACATTTAAGACAACTCGTTACACATAATTTTAGAACAATGTTTGACCTTGTTCTCAATTCTAACAATGTGGAAAAAATTCAGAACTCTCGTAAACTTCCGACACCCGAGCAAAGTTAAACACAGTACCGATAAATGATTAAGATCAAAAAACAACAAGTTAACGATCTTTTATTAAATCCAAGATAGGCATCCAACTTGATAAAAAACAACAAGTTACGAACGCTGCAATTCATCTAATATATTGAAAACAAGAAAGATCTTTTAGGGATAGGTAAAGAATTAAGCCTGAAACAACTTTATCAACCAAGTTATCCACACCTAACATTTTGTGGATAAGTCTGTTTATAGATGTGAAAAACCTCAAGTGTCTGCTTCAAAGACCTGATATTTACTAGCATTCCAGTTGCTAAGAAAAATTTAAGACAAAAAAATATCCACCATGATGGAGGATTATTTGCTTTTTTGGGGGGATTATGCTTCGCAGCATTAAAGAAAGAGCGTGACCTTTGTGGTCGCCTTTAAACACAGAGGTTTAAAGTACTTATTAGCTTTTTTAGAAGAAAGCTGGAGCGATACATCGGGTTCGAACCGATGACCTCAACCTTGGCAAGGTTGCGCTCTACCAACTGAGCTAGTATCGCATAAGTTAACCGCTGCTCATACTGCCTTGGGCAACAGATAGCGCTTAACTGTAATGTGGTTGC
>NZ_JBFROI010000060.1:0-14580 GCF_041471405.1 Vibrio sp. 10N.261.52.C11 | reverse complement strand
TCGCATCTCGCATCTCGCATCCCGCACCTAATTTTTATTCGCTTGAACACGCATTCTGGTATATAAACATTTACCTAACCTTTAAATGTAAAGCGACCGAAATAAATGACCGCACCGACCACTATGACGTTCTTCGAACGTTTTGAAACTGACATCCTATCTGGCAAGAAGACGATTACTATTCGTGATGAATCTGAGCGAGACTACCAGCCAGGCAGTGTTGTGGAAGTATCGACGCTAGAGCAAGACCGTGTGTTCTGTAATCTTAAGATCATCAGCGTTGAGCCAATTTTGTTTGATGACTTAGGTGAGTTCCATGCTCAGCAAGAGAACATGACGCTGCAAGTACTGAAAGACGTGATTCAAGATATCTACCCGGGTATCTCTCAACTGTATGTGGTTTCTTACGAGCTTGTGTAGCCCGCTTTAAATAGAATTTGTTGATCAATACTGCGTCTAACGCAGAGCAATGATAAAGGGAAGCCACAATGAGTGAATTACAGAGCGAAACAGTTCAGCAAATTTTGCTTCAACTTTATTGTCGTGAGCAAAATGAGCAGCCGTTAATCTCTAGAACTGATCTCGACATTGCTCTTTATGATAGCGAAGGCTTTCTAGCGTGGCGTGACACAAGGCGTAACTTTACGGTCAGTGATATCGAGAATCGAGTTTGGGTGAAGAGCTGCCTCGGCGGTTACATCACTGAAGTGCACTTCAATGCTGACGGTTCTTTGATTGAATATCGTTTGTTCGACCGATTTGAAACAACAGGGCAGTGGCAACTAAAAGACGGTTTGTTACACGTCGAGATTCTGAAGGGTGAGAACTGCTACCAGTTTGCTGTTGTGGCTCGTGCTGACCTTAATATTCACTCTGCGGTTGAGTATAAGAGCGGAGAGCTGCATTCGTACTTGAAGCTTGTTCAAGTTGAAAGCTAAACGCTGGTTCGTTTAATTAGCATATAAAAAAGCCAACAGTGATGTTGGCTTTGTTGTCTTCAATCTGACTGAATACTTCTATTAAGCTTCGAAGTTCGCCAATCGAGTATAAAGCTCGCTGTCTTGATCTTGCTTTGCACAAATCGTCAGTAGGTCTTCAATAAAGTACTTCAATGCACGTGCTTCAATTCGGCGAATACCTTGTTGATGTTCTTCAGTTAGGTAGCCGTAGATAGTCGCAGCGCCAAAGTCACCAAAGATCATCTGACCTTGTTCGTTCACTAAAGTGTTGTGAGCGTATAGATCACCATGAGAGACTTTATTGGCATGAAGGTGTTCAAACACATCAATCATCTGCTCTGTAATGCTATTGATTTGAGCAATTGAAAGTTCGAAACCTTCTGGGAAAGTATCACGCGTGCAAGTCTCGAGTGTTGGTGGTAGCCCTAGGTTGTGGTAGCTGTTTGGAATGAGTTCCATCACCAAAGCTAGGTAATCTTGTTCCTCTACTTGGGCGATAGATTTTACCAAGTTGTTATGGTGTCCAGCCTGCAAGCACGCTTCCAGTTCATCATGTGGGTAGCCGTCACTGGTGACTTCGCCTTTAAACACTTTAACCGCCACTTCCTGTGGAAAATCGAAGTCGCTGTTTAGCCAGCTTGCATGCGAGATCACGCCAGATGCGCCTTGGCCAAGTACTTGATTCAGTGAATAGCTTTGAGAGCTAACCGCAGGCACGCTATCTAAGCTGCTAGGGTGTTTGCAAAACGGGTTACCCGCAAACGCTAACCAAGCCAGTTTTGGTAGCTTGATAAGGAACTCTGGGAATTCAGTCAACTGGTTTGCAGACAGGCGAACTAGCTCAAGGTTGGATAGGTTTTCCATGCTTTCTGGTAACACGCGAATCTTGTTACCCGCCAATGCCAGTTTCTGTAGTCGCGGTCTTTCACCTAGTGAGCTAGGCAGGGCCTCAATCTCATTGTCGGTCAGGATTAACCAACGTAGTTGAGTCGGCAGAGATTGTTCGCTAACGGTTTTGATTTGGTTGGTTTTGAAGCCAACCATTTCGAGCTTAGGAAGTGACCCTAGAACATCAGGCAGGTGCGTAAACAGGTTATTCGACGCGAAGATAATACGCAGGTTAGTTAGCTTTGATAACTCGGCTGGTAGGTCTGACAGCTGATTACCTGAAAGGTCTAGGATCTCAAGAGAATCTGCAAGCTCTATGATTTCTAGAGGGAACTCTGTGAGACCTTCTGATAGTTTTAGACGCTTAATACCTTTAAGTTGCCCTGATTTTAATTGTTCTAGAGTATGCAAACCTTAGCCTTATGAATAGATGTTCGAGGCGAGTAGTTTACTTGTCTCAACCGAGAAAGGCGAGTATCCGGAAGAATACTCGCCTAACTAAGCTCAGTGAACGAATTTACGAAGGTTAAAGCTGTATATGGTTTTGGCTAACGCCGACCTCCTCAACAAAATCGCTATCATGACTGACCAAGATGAATGCGCCTTGGTATTCACGCAGAGCCGAAGCCAATATTTGCTTCGAGTCTATGTCCAAGTGATTGTCTGGTTCATCAAGCAAAAGAAGTGGGGCATCCTGTTTATGGCTGACGATCAACATCGCCAGCTTCATTTTCTCGCCACCACTGAGGTGATCGACTTTTCGATATACCGAGTCACGCCTGAATCCAATTCCCGCTAGCAGTGTTCGCGCGTCGCTCTCTGTTAATACAAAGCTATGCGTTATTAAACTATCGAACATCGTATCGTTGGTGTCTAACAGGGCAAAGTGTTGATCCAAATAGACGGTCGCCCCTAAGCGCTTAATCGAGCCTTTATAATTGGCGTGTTGACCGTGAATCGCTTTTAACAGTGTCGACTTTCCACACCCGTTAGCACCGGTTAGATAACACCGTTCCCCTTGTGATAAAGAGAAACTGATTGGCGCACCAGAGCCGTAAATAAGGCGGCAGTTTTCAACGGTTAACAAAGAGCTCTTTTTACTGTTATTACTCTGTTGTAGATACAAGGCCTGTGGTTTTAGTTGTTCCTTTTGTTCTTTAAGAGATTGAAGCTTATGTTGGTTTTGGTCCTTTAAGTTCTTTTGACTAGTGGCTGATGCTCCTTGCGTTCGTCCTGCTTTATCTTTCATCGCATCCAATAATATCTTGGGTTGGCTACCGGACTTTCTGAGTCGATTACCTTGAGACTCACGTTGCTGTGCTTTTTCCTTATTAGCTTGAGCTTGGCGCTCCAGTCGTTTCTTTTCGGATTGGTGATGTGCAATCTGTTTATCTAGTGCATCGGCCTGATTCGACATTTGTTTGAAGTAGTCATCGTAGTTTCCTTTATAGAAACGTAACCCCAAACTGTTGAGATGGTAGATACCTTCCATTTGTCTCAATAAGCTTCGATCATGGCCGACGACAAGTACCTTACCTTCAAACAACTGGCATTGTTCTAGTAGCCAATTGCGTCCGTCGTTATCCAAATGGTTCGAAGGCTCATCGAGGATCAGTATGTCGTTATTTGATACGAATAGCTGATGAAGCTGTAACAGGGCGAGTTGCCCACCACTCAAAGAGCAACAAAGTGTGTTCAAATCACGAGTGATCTTTAATGTACCTAGCAACTGCTGGGTACGCGCCTCTAAATCCCAATCATCGCCAACGATATTGAAGTGCTGCAGTTCACAGCTACCTTGTTCTATGGCGCTTAGCGCTTCTAACTTTTCGGTGAGTCCTAAGAAGTCAGCGATGGTGATGTTGGTATCCAGTAGCGTTGATGGTAACTGAGAGTAAAAGCCGATTGAACCTTGGCGCGAAACACTGCCCGTTGTGGGCTGTTTTTGTCCAACGAGCAACGAAAGTAACAATGACTTTCCAGCCCCATTTCTTCCGACTAGGCCTGTGAGGCGAGTGCTCAAATTAAAGGTGATGTTTTTGAATAACCACTCACCAGTATCGAGTTGGAATGAGAGATTATTGGCTAATATAGTCGGCATAGAAATACCTCCCTTTACGTGTAAACGAGTAAAAGGGGTGAGGCGCTTTTCTGTGCAAGCTCCTGCTGGATGCTAACAACAGGTCGCCAAAGGCGTTACTTAGATAGATGACCAATGAAAGAGAGAAAGCGGTATTGAGATGGTTCCTGTCTTTGAGGTACTGATCTTAAAGATGTTTGTTTGTCAAAAAACGGATCTTTAAGAGCTTGATTTGTCGCGAAAATAGATGATGAAGTAACGCCCACTAACCCCGAGTGTCCAAATGATTTTTATAAAAATAAATCGGATGTCAGGATGTTAGTACTTCATTATGGCGTTATTCTCTTTTGAAATGATGGTGGGATGGTACTGAAAGAAAGTACTCTGAGTCAATATGTTGAGGTGATTAAATTGTGTTCAAATAATTAAAGCGCCTTTGTGGCGCTTTAGTGATCATTATTGGAAATCAGTTGAGTCTAGAACTTATATCTTTGGGTTTAGAGCTTAGAGCTTAGAGCTTAGAGCTTAGAGCTTAGAGCCTTGGGCTTAAAGCTACTTGGTTTGCCCACCAACGGCGCGCCAACACATATCAAAGCTATCGTTGATGTACTTCGATGTTTGCTCTGGTGGAGACTCGCTTTGTTCAATCAGCCAGTTTGCACAAATCAGAAAGTGGCTATGAATGAAGTGTCTAACAAGGTTAATGTCCAACACCATCAATTCACCATCTTGTTGCCCTTTCAAAATGATCTCGTCTAGCGATGCGAACATCTGTGAAACAATCACTTCTCGAGTTTGAGTCGTTGGGTCGAAATGAACATTGGTGAAGAACTTCATCGCAACCGGATTCTCTAATGCCCACTCAATTCCTGTGATCCACATGAACTTAAAGGTTTGGTAGCGATCTTCTACAGCCACATCAGTGTGCGGTTGAAGGGTCGAGAATAGCTCTAGCTTCAGCTCGCGAAACAGTTCATCAATCAATAGAGATTTATTCTCGAAGTGGTGGAACAACGTCGCTTTTGCCACGCCGGCTGTTTTCGCTATTTGTCCGGTAGATGTGCCCTCTAGCCCTTGTTGAGAGAAGAGCAGGAGTGCAGCATCTAGGATTTTTTGTCTTTTGGTGATCATCTATTGAGTACTTTGAACATCAGTTTCTTGATTGGGTTGTTGTAAGGAGGATGCATTAACTTGGTGAAGTTGATTTTTCCTCTACTTAGAACGGTTTTGGCATGGCTAAGGGTCTTGAAGCCCTCAATGCCGTGATAGTGCCCCATGCCTGAAGGGCCGATGCCACCGAATGGTGCGTCTTCTGCAACCACATGCACCAAAGAATCATTAATACACACGCCGCCAGAGTGCGTGTCTGATAAAAGCTTGTCTTGGGTTTCTTTATTATGGCTCATTAGGTACAGAGCCAGTGGGCGTTCTCTCTCTGTGATGTAATTGATTGCTTCTTCGATGGAATCATAAGGCACGATAGGCAAAACAGGACCAAACAGCTCTTCTTGCATCGCGAGCATCTCATCGTTCACTTCGGTGAGAAGGTGCGGCGTCATTCTGTGGTTTACATCGTCTTGTGCTTGTTCGGTTACCGTGTGAATAACCGCGCCTTTGGCTTGTGCGTCTTCAATGACACCTTTCAAGCGATTGTATTGGCGCATGTTGATCACTGAGGTTAAGTCTTTGCTCTCAATACCGGCTTTATAAAGCTTCTTGAAATAACGCTTATAGGCTGTGATGAACTCGTCTGATTTTTCTCGCGGCAATAAGATGTAATCAGGCGCTACACATATCTGGCCAGCGTTTAGACTCTTGGCAAACAAGATACGTTCAACAGCGTCAGCCACATCAAAGTCAGGGGCAATGATGGTTGGAGATTTGCCGCCTAATTCCAAGGTAACTGGTGTTAAGTTGTTAGCCGCTGCTCTCATAACGTGTTTACCCACAGCGGTTGAGCCTGTGAAAAGGATATGGTCAAACGGCAGTTGGCTAAATTTAGCGGAAACGTCAGCTTCGCCTTCGATAATCGCAACCTGATCTTTACTAAAGCCTTCGGCCAACATCGCTTTTAAAACTCGGTTGGTCGCTGGAGTAAACTCCGACATCTTGAGCATCGCCGTGTTGCCCGCTGCTAACGCTGTGATCAGAGGGCCTAAAGAGAGCATGACTGGGAAGTTCCAAGGCACGATGATACCAACCACACCTACTGGCTGATAATGAACCGTGATCTTTGCTGGCGTTAGCATCAAACCAGCTTTGCGGCGCGATGGCTTCAACCACTTCTTAAGGTTCTTCACGCTGTAATTGATCTGGTGAAGAGAAGGGGTGATATCAGCAATCAAGCTGTCGTGCTTTGCTCGATGGCCATAATCTTCAGATACTGCCTCAATCAATTGCTCTTGATAGCGCATTAACAACGCTTTTAATACTGAGAGGTTTTCTCTTCTCTGCTCAAGCGTAGGATTAACGTTATTGCGGTAGTGATCTTTTTGTCGGTTGAACATTTGATCCATGTCGTTGGTGCTCGACGTGTTTGGTTCAAGGTCTAGATTATGGCTCATAGTATCCCCTAAATTCGAAAGCTGACCGATTGGTTGGTCAGTTAAAATTACAAGAAGATTGAACCGAATACAAGATATGCGCGAGAAAAGTTCAAAAATTGAGCGGTTACAACATTGAAGTGAGCGAGTTCTAGTAGGAAGAATGAAGTGTTTATCGGCATCGAATCGCGGGACACAAGCTGTGTTGGTGATAGCGAGAGTTCAGATTGTGAAGTGCTTATATTTGTCACAACTCTGACTTAACCTCACTCAATTTACTAAAAATCTTTTGGTTTCTGCACATTTTTTCTCCCTAATTTAATGTGAGAAATTGCTTTATATTTAATGCGCTTCAGCCTGTTTTTTACCCTAAAACCTTGTAATTCCTTACCTGTCATTTTAAGTCGATCTGTCGATAAAAAAACGTAATCGTCACCACAAATATCAATGGTTGGACTCGCTCTTAATAATATCGGTTAATGCAGCCAACAAATCGTTTTTGAACGCTTTTTGTTGGGTTATACCTCGCTATTCCAAAGAGGTATCTTCTGTCGATGGCCCTATAGTGTGAGGTCTCTAGAATTGGAAAATTCGGTTAATTTGGAACGCATCCGTGCTGAGTATAATGTAAAGCACTGGAGCCAAGGTTTTTATGGAATTGATGATAACGGTGAGGTGTATGTTTCACCGAGCGAGACGGATCATCAAGTCCCACTAAGTAAGATCGTAAAACAGTTAGAGCAAAGAAATATTGGTTTACCTGCTCTTGTGCGTTTTCCTCAAATAGTGCATCAACGTGTGCACAATATCTGTAACGCATTTAACCAAGCGATCGACGAATATCAGTACGACAATCGTTACCTACTTGTTTATCCGATTAAAGTTAACCAACAAAAAGAAGTGGTTGATGAGATCTTAGCGAGCCAAGCTCAATTAGAGCAAAAGCAGCTAGGACTAGAGGCGGGCAGCAAACCTGAACTATTAGCGGTACTGGCGTTGGCTCAAAAAGCGAGCTCTGTGATCGTGTGTAACGGTTACAAAGACAGAGAATACATCCGCCTTGCACTGATTGGCGAAAAGCTAGGCCACAAAGTCTTTATCGTTCTAGAGAAGTTGTCTGAGCTTGATCTTGTTCTTTCTGAAGCGAAAGCACTTGGCGTAAAACCTCGTTTGGGTTTACGTATTCGTCTTGCTTCTCAAGGTGCAGGTAAATGGCAAGCAAGTGGTGGTGAGAAGTCGAAATTCGGTTTGTCTGCATCACAAGTGCTTACTGTTATCGAACGCTTGAAAGCCGAAGACCAGCTGGATGTACTTGAACTCGTGCACTTCCACCTAGGTTCACAAATGGCAAACATTCGTGACGTGCGAAATGGCGTGAGTGAAGCGGCTCGTTTCTACTGTGAACTGCGTGATATTGGCGCTCAACTGAAGTTCTTAGATGTTGGTGGTGGCTTGGCAGTCGATTACGACGGCACGCGTAGCCAATCTTCAAACTCAATGAATTACGGCTTGCTTGAGTACGCTCGTAACATCGTGATGACAGTAGGGGATATTTGTAAACTCTACAATCAGCCACAACCTGTGATTATTTCGGAGTCTGGTCGCTCACTGACTGCGCACCATGCTGTGTTGATCACCAACGTGATTGGTACTGAAAGCTACTCACCGGAAGATATGGCTGCGCCAGAAGCAGACGCACCACTGTTGCTAAACAACATGTGGAAGAACTTCTTAGAGCTCGATGCTGGTAATGATGACCGTGCGTTGATTGAGATCTATAACGACACTCAGAGCGATATTGCAGAAGCGCACAACCAATTTGCGACCGGTATGCTGAATCTTCAGCATCGTGCTTGGGCAGAGCAAATGTCTTTGCGTATTAACTACGAGCTTAGCACTCGCATGAGCACAAAGAACCGTTACCACCGTCCAATTTTGGATGAGTTGAGCGAGCGTTTAGCGGACAAGTTCTTCGTGAACTTTTCACTATTCCAGTCATTGCCAGATGCTTGGGGTATTGATCAGGTGTTCCCTGTATTGCCACTGAGCGGTTTAGATAATGCGGATGAGCGTCGTGCTGTGGTGTTGGACATCACTTGTGACTCTGACGGTACGATTGACCAGTATGTTGATGGTCAAGGCATTGAAACAACATTGCCAGTGCCAGCGTGGAACCCAGATGAACCATACCTAATGGGCTTCTTCCTAGTAGGCGCGTACCAAGAGATCTTGGGCGATATGCATAACCTATTTGGTGATACGCACAGTGTTGTGGTGAATGTTGATGAAAGTGGTCAAGCGAATATCGACTACATCAACGAAGGCGACACAGTAGAAGACATGATGCGTTATGTTCATATCGATATGGACCTAATTCGTCAGAACTACAAAGAATTGGTAACGGCGAAAGTACCAGCTCAAGAACAGCAAAGCGTACTTGAAGAGTTAGAGCAAGGCTTGATGGGTTACACCTATCTTGAGGATTTTTAATGAACGATCTATTTACGAAACCAGATTACTCGCTGTATTCCAATGCGATGACGTTTATGCGTCGTCCTTTGGCACAGAACCCAATCGACAACGATGCTGATGTGGTTGTATTAGGCGCGCCGTTAGATATGGCGACGTCTGGTCGACCGGGTGCACGTATGGGACCGGATGCGATTCGTCGTGCTTCTGTGAACTTGGCGTGGGAAGGCAAAAAATTCCCGTGGGATTTCAATGTATTTGAACATACCTCGGTAATTGATGCTGGCGACCTTGTGTTTGATTGCGGTGATGCAGAAGACCTAACTCAACGTTTAGAAGCAGCTGCTGATGCGATTCTAAACAGTGGTAAAACATTGCTTGGATTAGGTGGCGACCACTTCATTACACTGCCTTTGTTAAGAGCATATGGCAAGAAGTACGGTGAGATGGCTCTGATTCACTTCGACGCACACACTGACACTTACAGTCAGGGTAGTCGTTACGATCACGGTACTATGTTCTACCATGCGCCAAATGAAGGTTTAATTTCGCCTGAACATTCAGTGCAAATTGGTATTCGTACAGAGTACAAGCAGGAAGGGCACGGCTTTAACGTTATTAACGCGATGCAAGCGAACGACATGAGCGTGGACGATATCATTGCTCAAGTGAAAGGTATTGTTGGTAATAAGCCAGTGTACTTAACGTTTGATATCGATTGTCTGGATCCTGCTTTTGCTCCGGGTACCGGCACACCAGTATGTGGTGGTTTGAACTCAGATAAAGTGCTCAAAATCATCCGTGGCTTACAGGGTATCAACATGGTTGGTATGGACGTTGTAGAAGTGTCTCCTGCCTATGACCAAAGCGAAATTACGGCATTGGCTGGTGCGACGATTGCTCTCGAGCTGCTTTACGTCTGGACTGCAAATCGCCTTGCTAAATAGTTGTGTGTCATTGCTAACAGCATAACGCTATATACTGATTTTAAAGCCCACTAAGTTTCAACTTAGTGGGCTTTTTTGTTTTGCCGAGCAACAAAAATTCTATTCTCGCATCTCAGTAAGTAGTCTTTTCTTGGCTGTGAACTAATAGGCTAAAAGGCTCGTATTCTACGGTCTATCTCATGATTTGTGAGCGAAAAATCATCACATTGATTCTGAGAGGTGTCTCAAAGGTGGGACTTGCCTCTGCTTTACTAAGGATGCAGAGCTTACCGCTATTAATGCCCTGTATTCGCTAATGATTTATCAACTTTGTTACTGTATATATTTATAAAACGAAGATGTGTATTTATATTGCGCGCTCATTTGCATATTAATCAGCATCCTACTAACTTTTGACTAGGGTTTTTAAGCCTTGAAAGAATACTTGGATTTGCGAAAAGATGTCTCTTCGCACAGACATGGCATTTTTTATGGGGAAGACTAGGCTTAAGGGTAAGTAAACTATAAAAAAACAGGTGAAATACTTCTCTCTTTTCAAGCCGATTGGGCATAACAATGGATTGCCATTGATGAGAGCTAAGTATGCGTTCAATTAAAACCTGAAATTGCTATTACAAATAATTTTCACAGCGCTTAAAAATAGTGCTTTGTGACAACGGGGGATGTATGGATATTGAAGTTTCGCGCCAGGTTGCGGTAGTTGAAGCAACGAGTGGAGATGTCGTCGTAGTTAAGCCAGACGGCAGCGCAAGAAAAGTTTCAGTTGGCGATACCATCCGTGAAAATGAGATCGTGATTACGGCCAACAAGTCAGAGCTTGTATTAGGCGTTCAGAATGATTCGATTCCGGTTGCAGAGAATTGCGTCGGTTGTGTTGATGAAAACGCTGCATGGGTAGATGCCCCAATAGCTGGTGAGGTTAATTTTGACTTACAGCAAGCAGACGCAGAAACCTTCACTGAAGACGACCTTGCTGCAATTCAAGAAGCCATTTTAGGTGGTGCCGATCCGACTCAAATCTTAGAAGCAACGGCTGCTGGTGGCGGACTAGGTTCTGCAAATGCTGGCTTTGTGACGATTGACTATAACTACACTGAAACTCATCCATCGACTTTCTTTGAGACCGCTGGTCTAGCAGAACAAACTGTTGATGAAGACAGAGAAGAATTCAGATCTATCACTCGTTCATCAGGTGGCCAATCAATCAGTGAAACACTGACTGAAGGCTCCATATCTGGCAATACCTATCCCCAATCTGTAACAACGACAGAAACGATTATTGCTGGTAGTTTAGCTCTCGCCCCTAACTCTTTCATTCCAGAAACTTTATCCCTCGCTTCACTACTTAGTGAATTAAACAGCGACATTACTTCAAGTGGTCAGTCCGTTATCTTCACCTATGACGCGACGACTAATTCTATCGTTGGTGTTCAAGGTACCGACGAAGTATTACGTATCGACATTGATGCCGTCAGTGTTGGCAATAACATTGAGCTTTCTCTAACCACAACGATTTCCCAGCCGATTGATCATGTACCGTCGGTTGGCGGTGGTCAGGTTTCTTACACTGGCGATCAAATAGATATTGCCTTTGATATTCAAGGTGAAGACACCGCTGGGAACCCGCTAGCAACACCCGTTAACGCACAAGTTTCAGTGTTTGACGGGATAGATCCGTCTGTTGAAAGTGTCAATATCACTAACGTTGAAACTAGCAGCGCGGCAATCGAAGGGACGTTCTCAAATATTGGTAGTGATAACCTTCAATCAGCCGTATTTGATGCAAGTGCACTGGACCAGTTTGATGGGTTGCTCAGTGATAATCAAAACACGCTTGCGAGACTTTCTGATGATGGAACAACGATTACTCTGTCCATCCAAGGTCGAGGTGAGGTTGTTCTCACTATCTCTCTAGATACCGATGGCACCTATAAATTCGAGCAGTCTAATCCGATAGAACAAGTGGGTACCGATTCACTGACGTTCGCTTTGCCAATCACGATTACCGATTTTGACCAAGATGTTGTAACCAATACGATCAACATTGCCATTACTGATGGCGATAGCCCTGTTATTACTAATGTTGACAGTATTGATGTTGATGAAGCGGGCATTGTTGGCGGCTCACAAGAGGGCACGGCGCCAGTGTCTGGCACTGGCAGTATCACCGCGGACATTTTTGAAAGTGACATCATTGACCATTATGAGCTAGAACCCACTGAATTTAATACTAATGGCACCTTGGTTTCAAATGGCGAGGCTGTGCTACTTGAGTTGATTGATGAAACCAACGGTGTAAGAACTTACGAAGGTTATGTTGAGGTCAATGGTTCGAGAATTACGGTCTTTGACGTTAAAATTGATAGCCCTTCATTGGGCAACTATGAGTTTAATCTTTATGAAGAACTTTCTCATCAAGGCGCTGAAGATGCGCTGTTAACTTTTGCATTGCCAATTTATGCTGTTGATGCAGATGGCGACCGTTCTGCACTGTCTGGAGGTTCGAACACACCAGAAGCTGCTGAGATCCTCGTTAATGTTAAAGACGATGTCGTTGAATTAGTTGATAAGGTTGAATCAGTCACCGAGCCGACCTTAGCGGGCGATACTATTGTTTCGTATAACCTGTTCAATTTTGAAGGCGCAGATGGTTCTACAATTCAATCGTTTAACTACGACGGTGTTGATTACTCACTCGATCAAAGCCTGCTCCCCGATGCTACCCAGATTTTCAGTTTTACTGAAGGTGTCGTCACTATCTCATTAAACGGTGACTTCAGTTTTGAAGTCGCTCGTGATATCGACCACTCAAGCAGTGAAACTATCGTCAAACAGTTCTCATTTTTAGCCGAAGATGGTGATGGGGATACTGATAGTTCGACGCTTGAGTTAAGTATTACCGATGGCCAAGATCCGATCATTGATTTGATCCCGCCTGTGACTCTCTCTGAAACCAACCTTAATGACGGCTCTGCTCCCAGCGGAAGTACAGTTAGCGCAACCGAGACGATTACCTTTACCGCAGGCAGCGACGATGTAGCAAGTTTCCGTATTGAACCAACAGAGTTTAATGTGGGCGGTGCACTTAAATCGAATGGATTTTCGGTTGAGATAAAAGAAGATTCGGCTAATCCGGGTACTTACATTGGCTTTATTACCAACGGTTCGGGCGCTGAAATCCCAGTGTTTACGATTGCTTTCTCTACGAGCACATTGGGTGAATACACCTTTACTCTGCTTGAAGCGTTAGACCATGTAGATGGTTTAGATAAGAACGATCTGAGCTTTGATCTGCCTATTTATGCGGTTGATACGGACGGCGACGATTCATTGGTGTCTCAGCTTAATGTGACCATTGGTGATGATGTCCAAATCATGCAAGACGGTACGTTAGATATCACTGAGCCAAATCTAGCTGATGGAACAATCACAACCAACACCATTGATGTGATGCCAAATCAAAGTGCCGATGGCGCGACGATCACTCAGTTCACTTATGACGGTCAACTACGAACACTTGATCCGAATGACACTGGTGAACAGCTGTTCAGCTTCACTGAAGGTGAGCTTTATATCACCCTTGAAGGGGAAGTGCGCTTTGAACCTAATCGCGATCTAGACCACTCAGTTAGTGAAGATATCGTGAAGTCGATTGTCGTGACTTCAAGCGATTTTGATAACGACCCGGTGACTTCAACCATTACGCTGACCATTACTGATGGTGACAATCCGACTATTGATGCGGTGCCGAGCGTATCACTTAAAGAAGCGGATCTCGCTGATGGCTCATTGCCAAGTGGTAGTGCGGTTAGCCAAACGGAAACCATCTCATTCACGAATCAAAGCGATGATGTTGAGAAATTCCGTTTAGAGCCTAGTGAGTTTAATAGTGATGACTCATTGAAATCCGATGGTCTGCCAATTGATCTGAAAGAAGATCCGACAGGCTCAGGTAACTATGTTGGTTTTACAACTAGTGCCTCTAATGTAGAAACACAGATTTTCACATTAAGCTTTAGCGCTGCGACTCTGGGGCAATATACTTTTACGCTGTTGGAGAATATCGACCACGAGGATGGTCGTGGCAATAACGACTTCACGTTCGAACTACCAGTTTACGCGGTTGATACCGACGGTGATGACTCGTTAATATCACCGCTATCGGTAACGATTACTGATGATGTTCAAGTGATGGTGAGTGGTTCGCTTAGTATCGAAGAGCCTACTGTTGCCGACTTGTCTGCAGGTACGCCAGCGACATCCGTTTTCGATGTATTAACATCCGCAAGTGCCGATGGCGCGAGTGTGACTCAATTTACCTATGACGGCACCGCTTACTCTCTAGACCCGAATGATGCGACCGAGCAAGAGTTTACCTTCACCGAAGGCTCACTGTTTATTACGACTCAAGGGGAAGTGCGCTTTGAGCCGAACCGAGATTTAGACCACTCAGCAGGCGATATTGTTAAAAATATCGTTGTGACATCAAGCGATGGCGATGATGACGTTCTTACCTCGACAGTGACGCTTACGATTACGGACGGCGATGTCCCAACCATAGATGTCATTCCACCAATTTCACTATCTGAAACGAATCTAGCCGATGGCTCTGATCCGTCGAATTCTGCGGTCAGCGACACCAAAGTCATTCAGTTTACTCATGAAAGTGACGATATTGAGTCGTTCCGTATCGA
>NZ_JBFROI010000059.1:0-294 GCF_041471405.1 Vibrio sp. 10N.261.52.C11 | reverse complement strand
CCAAATTGTTAAAGAGCAAGAGTTTTAAGTGTTAAACTTTTAAACCCATTTTTAAATACTCTCTTACGAGAATGCTTAAAGATGGTGGGCGATACCGGGCTCGAACCAGTGACCCCCTGCTTGTAAGGCAGGTGCTCTCCCAACTGAGCTAATCGCCCATAAAGTTTTAATTCCTAATGGAAGGAATGGTGGAGCTATGCGGGATCGAACCGCAGACCTCCTGCGTGCAAGGCAGGCGCTCTCCCAGCTGAGCTATAGCCCCATATTTTTATTTCCTTGGGAGGAAATGGTGGG
>NZ_JBFROI010000058.1:0-209 GCF_041471405.1 Vibrio sp. 10N.261.52.C11 | reverse complement strand
GCTCTTTAACAATTTGGAAAGCTGACTGATTGATTACTTACGAGTAATTCAATCAAATTTAAAAGTTCTCAATGTTTATCTTTCATTAGATAAACACAACAAACACATTCAAGTGTCTTGTATTCGATTCAAACTTAGTTTGAATCACAATTGAGTCCGGCAAACAGTCATTGAGAATTAACCCTTCTTAATGACAACCAAAAACCTTG
>NZ_JBFROI010000057.1:0-413 GCF_041471405.1 Vibrio sp. 10N.261.52.C11 | reverse complement strand
AGTACCCACACAGATTGATGGTTTAATAAGTTAAGAGTAGGAAATACTTTTCCAGATGGGGCTATAGCTCAGCTGGGAGAGCGCCTCGCTGGCAGCGAGGAGGTCTGCGGTTCGATCCCGCATAGCTCCACCATCTTTAAGTGTTCTTCCTTAAGAATCTTTAAAAATGGTTATTTCTTTTGAAATATCTAGCTCTTTAACAATTTGGAAAGCTGACTGATTGATTACTTACGAGTAATTCAATCAAATTTAAAAGTTCTCAATGTTTATCTGCTCTTATTTAATAAGAACGGTATAAACACAACAAACACATTCAAGTGTCTTGTATTCGATTCAAACTTGTTTGAATCACAATTGAGTCCGGCAAACAGTTATCAGGAATTAACCCTTCTTGATGACAACCAAAAACCTTG
>NZ_JBFROI010000056.1:0-26163 GCF_041471405.1 Vibrio sp. 10N.261.52.C11 | reverse complement strand
CCATATCATTAACAACGCCCTTTATCGCCCAAACTGGTTAAATTTTAACAGTGACAACTACCCTGCCAGATAGGGGGTTTGACAGCCTGTAAGCAAGTTCAAGAACTCGGGTTGAGTAAATAGCTGGCTTGTTTTTATGTGCATTAAAGCTTTAGAATAATAGTGTTTACCAATTTTGATTGCACCGTTGGTTGATTTTTTCTCGTACGAAACAACAGAAAATCCCATTTTTTCGAGTACTTCTGCTGAGCTCTTTATAGCAACTGTTGTGTAGTAGTCGGTAATGTTAGCGTGTTTTGCTAGAAACCTGAATTCTCTATTTAATTGTAGACGAAAAGGTCGCTCGTACAGCGAATGCTGGCTCACCGCAAAATAAGCTAATTTTCGGCTTTTATTATAAGGAACGGTTTTTCTTAAATCTATTTCATCAATCGACTTTTGAGAAAGTGTTTCAATTTCGTAGATCATACCTTCAGTCGTGAATATAGTGCCTATGTTATGTCCTAATAGCTCCCCTGTGACGCTGTCGACATATTTATAGGCAATGAAACGTTTTTCATTGCAATAGTTTAAAAAATCGATTTTATAGAGTCCATGCTTAATATTCTCATCAGAGGTTTTCTCATGAAAAACAAGTACAGAATTTACAATCTCACTATCATTAGAATTTCCAATCGGATATTCACAAACAGGATTGTGTTCGATCATCGATGTTGACTGATAATTTGCTCTGGCGATCAAGTTATTTAAACTACGGTATTTCTCTTCCATCAGAGAGTCGAATTGATCAACTCTATTTTTAGAACTAGGGTCTTGATGTAGTAAATGACTAACTTTAGATAGATAAGGCTCAAGATCGTTGGTAAATTCTCGCAAAACACGAATACTACGGCTAAGAGTTGGTTTAGTTGTTCCTCTTTCCCATCGACTAAGTGTAACGGTATCAATGTTCGATAGATCTCCTCCGAGTAAGTTGAGCTTTGTAGCTGCTTGACTTTGTGTTAGTTCATTCGCGATTCGATATTTTTTTAAGTATTCGCCAAACACAGTAGTTTTCTCCAATCTTTTGCATAAGGCGAAGTATTATTATGTGTAGAAACTTAAGATGGTAGGCATCTTAATTTAAAGGCTGTTTGGCTATGCCTAATGATTTTTGATTGAGTATTGGTTATCCCACTGGGTTGTTTTTATGAGGGTTATTATTTCGGGTTGAGAAAGAAGTGTCGCTGTATCAATTTCGTATAAGCAATGTTCGAATGAGCGGTTGCCTAATTTAAAACCTCCTTTTTCTGACTCAATATCAAATGCTATTTTCTTAAATCCAAGTTGCTCTAAAATTTGTCCGATTTCAGGCCATGCACTAAAGAAATAATAACGTTGAACATTTGAATAGTGAATTAGGTTTATAAATTGAGAAACTAACATACATCGAAATATCTGGAAATTAGAAGAGTAACGATTATAATTACAAACCGATAACTTAGTCGAATTTTTATAACTGACAGATTTTGTCAGGTCGATATCAATGATTTTTGAATGAGTAACTTTGTCAAAATAGTCACTTTCGAATATAAAACTAATTGAGTGACCTACCAACTGCCCGCTTTCTGTTATAAATCTTTTTAAAATAGCTCGTTTGTTTTGTTGGTAGTCATATAGATTAATGTCGAAAAAACCCTTCGGTGTATGGATGGCTGTTTCGTAAAAGATTTTAAGGCTAGATAGTATCTTGTCATCATCTTTCAAAAGAAGTGGCATCTCAGTAATTAAAGTTGATTGTGGCTCTTGTGGCTCTTCATAACTTAATGATGAAAGCTTCGTTACCCTGTTATTAAAACGAAGTTGTTCAATCTCGTCTAGTAGCTTTGTTTCGTTTGGATTAGGTATTAATTCATAAAAGTCACTCAGGTCAACCTGTAAACAACGCAAGATTCTTAGGCATTTTGCAAGTGTTGGTTTGGTTTTTCCTCGTTCCCAACGACTGAGAGTTACCACGTCTACAGAGCGAAACTCTTCATTTGCAAGGTTTAACTTAACAGCAAGCTCACTCTGAGTAAGACCTAGTGAGACTCTCAATTCCTTTAAATAGTCACCAAACATACATTATCCCTAAGCGTAATTTGATCTAATTGAAGTATAGTCATCTATGATAGTTTATGGCATTTTTAATAACATATCTAAATGTAACAGACTCGAGATTACCGTTTTGAAACGGCATTGTGTATTTGTACAGGAGTTCGTTTAACTACTTATGCAGTTTGTCTTCACGGTTAAGAAGTAGGCATGTAAAGCTACATATGATTTGTTCATGCTAATCCTTGCTAGTTATTGATCTGTAGTATGGATTAATCACAAAAAGAGGTTTGTTTATGAATACGAATATGTTGTCTGAAAATTTACAAGCCGAAGCACTTGTTGACGATGTTAATCAGGGATTGTTTTATCCTGTTTTTCAACCGATAACTAATGGCAATGGAACTGTCGGTGCTGAGGTTTTGTTACGTTGGGAAAAAGGGCACGATGTTGAATCGTCAATTCGCTGTCTGTTAGACTCTAAGAAGATTGCATGGTTTACTCAAATATTCTTGTTAAGAGTGTCCGAGGAATTATTGTCTCAGAAGAAAATGATTGATTTTCTGACTATTAATATCTCCCCTGATCACGTTTTAAGTTTCACTTTTCTACGTGATATTTCCCCAATTTGGCAAGCATGTAATAAGTTGGGTATAACCTTATGGATTGAGCTTACTGAGAATGAACAATACCCGGTTGGCATTGACGAGAAAAGGATGATGTCCCAGTTTGGAGTATGTCGTGGTCTTGGAATTAAAATCGCGATAGACGACTATGGCAGTGGTTATAACACTGGTGAAGCACTGATTAGGGTTGTTAAACCGAACATAGTGAAAATAGATCGGTCGTTAATGAGAAACCGGAGTGATAATTCGACCTTTTGGGAGCGTCTTAGATTTTTAGCTCGGAAGTATCAGATTGAATTGTTATCTGAAGGTATAGAAAACCATGAAGATTTACGTTTTGCACAATCGCAGGGCATAGATTATTTTCAGGGCTATCACTTAGGCAAACCTGGCTCATTGAGTCAATTGTCGAAACAAGGTGCAGCATATTGCTGATCTACTTAAAAATAGCGTGAATAAATTCGGGTTACTTTTAGTGTGTAAAGCATCATCGTTAGTTTCAAGAGTTTTAGGTTTGCCGGAACATAATGCCATTCTATTAGTTTAATCATGCCTACTTAGTATCAAGTGTTTAATGCCTGCCAGTTTATCTATTTATAACCATTTGTTAGCATTGGGACAAACAACAAAACATTGGAATCGTTATGTCGCAGTCACCTTTGGATCAAAAGGCTTTGGAGCAAGAGCTTTCAGGTCAACAGCCCTCCTTATCTCAAATTAATGTGTTTCCGGTTAAATCAGTAGGTGGGATTGCACTCTCTTCTGCTTGGGTCGAAAAACAGGGCCTTACCTTCGACAGACGTTTTATGTTGGCCTTGGCTGACGGCTCAATGGTGACGGCGCGTAAGTACCCTAAAATGGTCAAGGTGTCTTCTAGCTTGCAGCCAGACGGTTTGATTTTTACTTACGAAGGCAAAGAACCGCTGCGCCTAAAATATGCAAACTTCAAGATGCAAGAAGCGCCTGCAACAGTGTGGAAAGATAGCTTCACTGCGTATACCACCAACGACGAGGCGGATGATTGGTTTAGCGATGTGCTTGGTGTTCGCGTAGAACTTCTGTTCTGTGGTGAGCAATCTAATCGTGTTCGAGAAAAGCTTGGTCAGAATGTCAGTTTCGCCGATGGTTACCCGATGTTAATCATCAGCCAAGCTTCGCTTGATGAGTTGAATCGCCGTAGTCCTGAAACGCATTCCATGGATCAGTTCCGCACCAATTTTGTCGTCTCAAACACTGAAGCGTTTGCTGAAGATGGTTGGAAGCGCATTCGAATTGGTGAGGTTGAATTCGAAGCGGTGAAGCCTTGTGAGCGCTGTATCCTAACGACAGTCGATGTTGAGAGCGGCGAATTCAGAGCAACAAAAGAGCCACTCAATACCTTTTCTACGTTCAGAGCCAATGAACGTGGTGGCGTTTTCTTTGGTCAGAACCTTGTGGCGAAAAATGAAGGTCTGGTGAAAGCGGGTGACGTTGTTGAGGTACTTGAAACCAAAGAGAAAGAACACTACGAAGACTCTTGGGTCGAGTCACTGCACTTAACTTGCGTCGAGCGTGAAGAGATCGCTCGCGACTTCACAACCTTTTGGCTAGAGCCAGCGAAAGAGAACAATTTATTACCAAGCTATCAGCCGGGGCAGCATCTACCGATTGAAATGGTGATTAATGGCGAGAAAGTGTCTCGTCGTTACACGTTATCTTCTAGCCCTTCACGCGCAGGTCGTTTGGCGATTTCCGTGAAGCGAGTGGACGATGGTCAAATCTCAAACTGGCTCAATGATCACTTCCAAGTCGGTGACACGCTAGTTGCTCAGAATCCAGATGGCGCATTCTACTTAGAAGATAACCCAACACATCCATTACTGCTGTTATCAGCGGGAAGCGGCATCACCCCTATGTTGTCGATGCTTCGTTACTTAGCCGACCATGGTCAGATTGATGATGTGGTGTTCTATCACCAATGCAGCAGTGAAGAAGATATCCCTTATCAAGCTGAGATTGATAAGACCGCTCGCGAACATGCTGGTCTAAGTGTGATTTATTCACTAAGCCAACCAACGAAAGAGTGGGATGGTTTGTCAGGTCGTTTGAGTGTGTCTCATGTCGCCAAAATTGAGGACCTTCATAAGCGCCAAGCATTCGTGTGTGGCCCTGACGGCTTTATGGATAATGCCAAGAAATTGCTGATTCAAATGGGGCTGAATCCTCAGCATTATCATCAAGAAGCGTTTGGTGTTGCTCAATCAACGGAAGAAGCGGTGAAGCAACTGCAGTTGAGCGTTAACGGCTACCTGTTCGAAGGCAACAACCAATCAACACTACTAGAGCAAGCTGAGTCGGCAGGTGTGTCTATCGCATCAAGCTGTCGCGCGGGTTTCTGTGGTGCTTGTAAAGTGACCCTTGAGTCTGGGCAAGTTCATCAACCTGATGTACCGGCGTTGCAAGAGCATGAACGCAACATGGGGCAAATACTGGCGTGTTGCAGTGTGCCTCAAACTGATATCGAAGTTGTAGACTAACTCGGTAGGTCGGAAGGCCAGAAAGAAAAGCACATTGAATAGAAAAGGCCGGAAGTTCACTGAAATGAACTTCCGGCCTTTTTGATTCTAAGATTAATTCAAACAATTAATCGTAGATCGTTGGGATCGGTTGACGCTTGTGCTGTGTTGCTTTGTAGATGCCTACTAAGCGGTCTGACACGTCTTGAGGGACTTCTTTACCTTCAAGGAAATCATCGATTTGGTCGTAAGAAAGGTTCAATGCTGCTTCGTCGGCTTTCTGTGGATCAAGCTCTTCTAGGTCGGCAGTAGGCACTTTCTTAACCAATAGCTCTGGCGCACCTAGCGTTGCTGCAAGTTCACGAACTTGACGCTTGTTCAGGCCAAACAAAGGCGCTAAATCACATGCACCGTCACCGTGTTTGGTGTAGAAGCCAGTGATGTTTTCTGCTGAGTGGTCAGTACCAATCACAAGACCACCAACGTAACCCGCAATTTCGTATTGCGCGATCATGCGAGCGCGAGCTTTCACATTACCTTTAACAAAGTCGATTTTTGCTGAGTCTGTTGGTAGTAAACCTGTACCTTCAAGTGCAACGTGAGATGCTGCGTGAAGCCCATCAACACCTGCTTTGATGTTTACAGAAACAGATTGAGAAGGCTGGATGAAAGAGAGAGCAAGTTGTGCTTCATCTTCATCTTTTTGTTCGCCGTAAGGTAGGCGAACCGCAATGAATTGGTAGTCGTTGCTGCCAGAGTTTTCATTCAGGCTATCCACGGCCATTTGTGCCAAGCGGCCACAGGTCGTTGAGTCTACACCGCCACTGATACCAAGGATCAGAGACTTGCAGCCTGACTGCTGAAGTTTCGTTTTAATAAAGTCCACACGACGAGTCACTTCGAAGTGAGGGTCAATTGAAGGTAGTACGCGCATTTCGTCACGAATTAACTGTTCCATTCGTATTCCTTTCCTGCAAGCAAATTAAAAATCTAGTGTTATCATACCTAAATCATCCGATTTAAAAACCTCTTTGCACAAGCTTAGAAAGAGAAGGCAGTAATAAATAATGGAAAAAATAGCCATTTTCGGTAGTGCGTTTAATCCGCCGAGCTTAGGGCACAAAAGTGTGATTGATTCGTTGGCTCACTTTGACAAAATTCTACTTGTTCCAAGTATTGCCCATGCTTGGGGAAAAGAGATGCTAGACTTTGATACGAGATGTCAGTTAGTTAACGCATTTATTAGCGATCTTTCACTGGATCAAGTGGAGCTTTCTTTGATCGAAAAGAGCCTATTTACTCCAGGTGAAAGCGTCACGACTTATGCAGTGCTCAGTGAACTCCAAAAGTTACATCGTGACGCTGAACTGACATTTGTTATTGGCCCAGATAACTTCTTTAAGTTCTCATCTTTCTATAAATCAGATGATATTACCGAGCGGTGGTCTGTAATGGCTTGCCCTGAAAAAGTGAAAATTCGCAGCACAGACATACGTAATGCACTGATAAGTGGAAGCGATGTTGCAAAACTGAGTACAAAGTCAGTTACAAAGATGTTGCAAGATAGTGGACTGTATCAGATAATGTAAGTTCACTAATCAAGAGGTCAGAGGACTATGCTAAAGAGCGCGATACCAGCGACGTTGATCATGGCAGCATGCAGTATGCCTGCGTATGCTGAGTGTGATTTTTTTAGCCTAGATTCGATCATGCTGACTTCTGATGAAAGTGACAACTGTCTAGATTTCTCGACCAGCATCGAGTCTTTTGGCCAACGTATGATGGAAATCAGCGGGCTGAGCGATGATGAACCGGAAAGCACACCGGACTATTGGTCTGATTGGGTTCTTCAAAGTAAAGACTCGCCATTGCTGACACAAAGCATTGAGTCAAACTATGTTGGCTTGGGTATGTGGTTTCCAGAAGACCTTGAAGATGAGCAATATGATATGTCGACTGAAGAGTGGTTGATGAATCATGGTCTTCAACTCAGCATCGGTTTTGGCGAGAAAGTCGAAGGGCAGCCGCGTATGCGCTTTGATTATCGTTGGCACGATTCACGTGACGCCGACCTAATGATGCAAGTTGAGTTGCCATTTTAGACAGGCAGATACACAGATAGATTGCTACCTACGTCTAAACAGTAAGAATTAAAAAAGCCGCAAAAACTCAGTTTTTGCGGCTTTTTAGTATCTGGCTTGCTAGTTTAAATACCAGCTCTCACTTAGCGCCAAACTATAAATCTTCACCAAAAACAAGCATACACAGTTGTTCGAACTCTTCTTCTTTACCTGAGAACAGATCATCAATCACAAGTGAACGTTTTTGGCCTGACTGCATGCGTTTCTTCGCTTCTCGCATCACCATCACCAGAGTGTGCTCTTGTGGCAGGTTTGAATCATCAATGTTCCATTGATTGAATCGCTGAGAAAGAGCACTTTCGCAAAGCAGTGGTTTAAATGACAACACTTCTTGCTTCAAGACAGAAAGCATATCTTTAAACGCTTGTTCCGTATTATTGGCATTGGAAGCACGAGCTTTGGTTTGCTCTAGCTTTTCTAGTAGTGCCGAAGAGAGGTTAGTTTGCGTAATGTAACCCGCTTGTCTTGGGAATGAATCCGTCAAACGAACAGAAAAGTCGACACGGTTAACCTGAGTGTTTGGAAAGTAGGTCAGTGACGTTAGGCAGTCGTATGGAATCCAGACGCTTTGTCCTGGTTCAACGGCATACTCTTGTTTGCCTAACTTAATCAAAACCAAGCCACTTTGAACCGATACAAGGCTATGTTTAAGTACTTTCTTGCGTGGTGTGATCACCAAGTGTGAAAAGTAAGCCGATGTATATTCAATAGCGAAGTTCATAGATAGTACCTTAATTTTGGGGCGTCAAGATTACCGTTAATCTTAAAGAATGCCAACAATAACAGGGGATTTTCAATGTTTCTGGTCTGACCTTGTCAAAAGTATGGGCTCTGTAGCTGCGAGAAGTCAAAACAACGCGTAGAATGAGCCAGCTTTTTATTATATGAATTAAAAAATGACCTCTCCAACCGATCCATATGTTGATATTCGCCCTTACGGCGATGATGAAATTCCAGCGGCACTAAACCGTCTTATTAATGATGAAGAATTTATCAGTGCAATCTTGCACTACCGTTTTTCTAACCATGCGTCTTGGTTTAAAGCATTAATGAGCCCGATTTTGCGTGTGTACTTAAAAATGAAGTGGAGCAAGCTGACTAGCGTTGAGTCCATTCAGATTGAAGTGAAAAAGTACTTACGCGACACGTTAGCGAAAACCACTAACGGTGTGACGTACACGGGTATCGAGTCACTGGATGCGAACCAAGCTTATCTGTTTGTATCAAACCATCGTGACATTGCTATGGATCCTGCGTTAGTAAATTACGCTCTGCATCAAAATAATCATCAGACTTGTCGTATCGCTATCGGAGACAACCTGTTGAAAAAGCCATGTGCGACTGAATTGATGCGTTTAAACAAGAGCTTCATCGTAAAGCGTTCTTTGAAAGGACCGCGTGAGATGATGAAAGCGCTAGGGCAGTTGTCTTCTTACATTAAGCACTCTCTAGAAACGGGCAACTCAATCTGGATCGCTCAAAAGGAAGGTCGTGCGAAAGACGGTAACGATTTTACTGAGCCAGCAATTTTGAAAATGTTCCACGTTGAAGGACGTAAGCAAAAAATTGCTTTCCCTGAATACGTGAAGTCATTGAAGATTGTTCCTGTGGCTATTTCTTACGAGAACGACCCATGTGACACGGCTAAAGCGATAGAGCTTTTCGAAAAAGACGTAAACGGCAGTTACGAAAAGGGTCAGTTTGAAGATATCGAAAGTATCATTCAAGGCATCATCGGTGATAAAGGACGCGTTCACGTTGGTTTCGGTCAGGTTATCGACCAAGATTTTGATACCCCTGAAGCGCTTGCTGAAGAGATCGATCGTCAGATCCACGATAACTACAAACTGTTCCCAGTAAACTTGCTGGCAGCAGAAAAAGAAGACGAGTCGATTACAGCGGCCGTTAAGCAAGAGTTTGAAGCTAAACTATCGAGCCTGCCACAAGGTGCGCGTCAGTACTTGATCGATAGCTACGCCAACCCAGTGAAGAACATTGGTTAACGAGCGTTAGTTAGCTTGCTAGTTGATTAGCAACTTGATTGAATTGAAAAGGAGCCTTAGGCTCCTTTTTTGTTTCTGAACCGCTACTTGCTGCTGCGATCGAGCATTAACGTATTAGAGCATTAGAGCATTAGAGCATTAGAGCATTAGTCTGAATTAGCGTGCGACAGCGCCACCGAGATCTAGATTGGTTGGCCATGTGGTTACAGTGTTGCCGCCCAGATAGATGTTGCCTCTGACAGTCATAGTCTCGGGGAATGCTGTAATTCCAGAACCGCCTATATAAAGGTCGCCATCAATCACGATCCCGTTGGGTAGCTCGGTTAAAGGAGTGCGGATCACGCTCAGATCGCCTTTCACCCTAAAGCCATTCGGTAGCCTTTCCAGTGGAGTATCGGTGAGGTTGATAAAACCGCCCACTCTTACTCCTCTTGGCCAACTGGTGATTTGGCTGCCAATCAAGTCGACGTAACCTTTTATCTTAACCCCGCTCGGGACTCGAGCGAGTTGGCTGTTAGAGCCTTTAAGGCTGCCGTTCACTTCTAACCCTTTGGGTAGGCGTGTGATCGCCGTGTTCTCTATATTGAGATTACCATCTACCACCAAGCCAGTTGGAAGTGATGTATAAGGCTTATTTCGTAGATATAAGTTTCCGTAATTATCGAGATGGTTCAATATTTGATAGTGATCGAGTGGTTCAGCACTGACATTTGTTATGGTTAAGGAACCAATAATAAGTGCAATTATTCTGAGCATAACAGGCTTCTTATTACGATAGACGCTTACACTATAATGGAAAAATTAATCTCGCATAGTGTTTTACCCATTTGGCGGTAGATTAACGAGGAATGGAGCAAAGATGATAGGTAAATTAATGATTAGAGTAAATATACGAATTATTAAGGTCTTTCTGATAGCCGCTTCAGTGTTTGGTTCAATGTCTGCGAGTGCCAACAAAGTAATTTCAACGCCCGGTAAAGCTGCGGTGGTGGTGACACAAGGCGGTCAACAGCAACGAGTTTGTTATTACGATGACAAGGCTTATAGCATTGGGGCAGTGTTAGAGGTGGGGGGCGTAGTGATTCAGTGCGCTGCAGAAAACGATTTTGAGAAAAATGGGTCACTGGCTTGGGTTCAATTAAAAAAAGACGAGTAATTCACTCGTCTTTTAATAAGCATATAAATGCTTATATTAACGCGCTAGAGAGCGAGTCTTAAGTTCAAAAATAATCTTCTCAGCGCTAACTTCAAATTTAAAGCGAGCGTGCAACTCTGTGCTTTCTTCAGTCATCTCTGATGCTTCGAACTCAACGTTGCTAGACACTTGTTTAGCAAGTTCAACATACTTAGCAAACTCAGCTTCAATCAGTGCTTTTGAGTTTCCGTAAACCGTTACTTCAGCAACATCGTCGCCTTCTTTAATGATGAACCCGATTTCGCCTGCACAGCCGCAAGCCTCACATACATCGTTGTTACCAATATCTTGGCTCATAAATAATCCTCTTACAAAGTCTGAGGTTATTCTAACGAGCAATTTGAACTGTATCTACAAAAATTAAAACCTTTGAACTAATTTATACTGGTATGCTATGTTGTTTGTTAAGGTGTTTGATGAATATCTATATTCGCGCCGCCAAATATGTATGTGATTTACCTCACGTTTTGTTGAAGAGGAATGTTATTAATATGTCAGAATATCATTCACTTAGTTGCGCCAGAAATGATTTTATAAGACTATCTATCGCTTGATAGGTATTTATACAATGAATTTTTCGTTGGGTATTTCATATTCTAAGTAGTTATTTAAACTTATCGACTTAGGATTGTAAGGTGATTTTCGAAGAATAATTAGACAAAGTGTCCAAAGAGGCATCACTGTAAAATTGTTCGTACATAGTATTTGTGTGAATTTAGTTATAAATACTTGCGAAAAAATACCTTGCTCACATAATGCTGATAACGATTTTCATTCTGACTTCATTTGATTGAGTTAGATGGATTTACAAAGAGAAGAGCCTGAATATGCCAAAGCGTAGTAAAGAAGATACAGAAATCACGATCCAGAAAATCATGGATGCCGTTGTAGACCAGCTACTAAGATTGGGTTACGACAAGATGTCATACACGACGTTGAGTCAACAAACGGGTGTTTCTCGTACAGGTATAAGTCATCACTTTCCAAAGAAAACGGATTTTACTGCTGCTCTAGACGGTCGTATTTTCAAGATGTTCGTGGAACACATTGACTTCGAAAATGGCCTTGACGCATTTTCAGCTAGCTGGGTTGCAGCACTTGAAGACGCTGAGTTCCTAGCAATCTTACGTTTACTTTTCCATCATATCGTTACTGCTGAGAGCGCGCATGAGTTCGCTGCAAACGGTATTGATCGTCTATACAAGCTGACTGAAACTCAGTTTGGCGATACTAGCGGTAAAGAACTAGAGTGGCTGATTGGTAAATCATTGATTCGTATGAGCCAATAATCAGCACTCAATAAAAGAAGCTCCTACGGGGGCTTTTTTTGTGCTTGCAGTTTCACTTCTTGTGCGTTTTTCTCTTCAGTGTTAAAAGCTAAGTAACCCTAACAAGTAGAGTTCATTTCTAGAGCCTCAAATGCTCAAGGTGAGTCGTTTTGGTGCTTGCTGTTGTGGTTATTAATAAAATTGAGTTTAAGCCGAGAGAGTGGCTGTGAGCCAATAAAAAGCCCCGAACAAATCGAGGCTTAGGATTACGTCATTGTTATCAAGAACGAATACTCAAAACGAGTCGCTCCTTAATCGGACTTATTGTGCGGGGTGAACCTGAGGGAAGCTCATGGTTGGGTGTTTTTCTACGATACTTTTGTAACCATACACATCTTCTATCATCGAAGGTTTCAGTGCATCCCAAGGCTTGCCATCACACACCAAATTGCCATCTTTCAATACCACCAATCGATCGGAATACTGCGCGGCTAAGTTGAGATCATGCAAAACCACGATAACCGCGGCATTGTGGTTATCGGCTAATTCTCTCGCAATCTTTAAGGTGTTGTGCTGGTGGGCAAGATCCAGTGCAGAGGTTGGTTCATCAAGCATCAAAATACATTGGTCACCAGAGTGGTGAAGCTGAGTTAATACTCGAGCCAAGTGCACTCGCTGCTTTTCACCGCCTGATAGTGAAGGGTAAAGCCTTTCACTCAGGTGAGTCACATCAGCAACATCCATTTTTTGGCTAGCAATGCTAGTTAGTTTTTTGTTGGATTCTTGCAGAGGAATCCCACCAAGCTCGACAACTTCATGTGCCAAGAATGGGAAGGTCAAGGTGCTGTGTTGAGGAAGCATAGCAAGGTGCTTAGCTAACTTGTGAGAAGGCCACTTGTCTTTGCTGTGTCCAAAATACTGGATATCGCCGTTGCTTGATATCTCTTGGCACAAAGCTTTAAGCAGCGTGCTTTTACCTGCGCCATTTGGCCCAAGCAGTGTAGTTACCTTTCCCGCTTCAATCTCAATAGAAACGCCATCTAATATCACTTTACTGCCGAACTTCACTTCGATATCGGTCGCTTTTAAAGCTGAAGGAAACATTAAAGGATTCTCCCTTTCTGTTGAAATAGTAGATATAAGAAGAATGGGGCACCGATAATCGCAGTGACAATACCTACAGGTAGCTCTGCCGGAGCAAGTACCACACGTGAGAACATGTCTGCGGCGGTTAGCAGCAGTGCGCCTAGTACCGCTGATAGTGGCAACAGAACTCGGTGGTCAGGGCCTGCCAACATGCGACCTAAATGTGGGATAACCAATCCAATAAAACCAATCATGCCAGACAGGCTAACTGTGATACCAACGCCCGCAGCCGTCAGTAGAATCAGCTTTCGTTTCAGCTTTTGAACTGGGATACCAAGGTGTTGCGCTTCTGACTCGCCCAGTAATAGAGCATTTAGAGACATCGCTTGGCGGTAGAAAACAACAAACAAGCCAACGAGCGTGACAGCTGCCAGCAAAATTCCTGACCACTTAGCGCCCGCCAATGAACCCATCGACCACAATGAAAGATCGCGCAGCATTTGGTCATCAGCAATGAAATTCAAGAAGCCAATACCTGCGCCAGAGAGCGCACTGATCGCCACACCCGCCAACAACATGATGGTGACAGAGGTGCCGAATTTACCTGTACCCAGCTTATACACCAGCAGCGTGGTTAAAGCGCCGCCAAGAAAAGCGAACACAGGAACCGCAGCAAAGTTCATGAAAGCAGGGTATTGAAGCGATAGCTCAGAGAAAAGCACGATGGCCAGAGCTGCACCTAGCGCGGCACCAGCAGACACACCAATGATCCCAGGCTCAGCAAGTGGGTTTCGAAATAAGCCCTGCATAACAGCACCACATAACGCGAGAATCGCACCAATCAACATACACAAAATGGTTCTAGGTAAGCGAATCTCTTGAATCACCAAGTTGATGTGGGGTGCTAAGTCATTGTTTGGCTGAAGTAAGCTCGCTGCGCTGTCAGCCAAGCTAATGTTCATTGGCCCAACGGTGATTGAAAACAGTGCGACGAAGACTAGGGTAGCACCTAGGCCTAACATCGATGTTTTCAGCGGGACGGATCGTAACAACATAAAGGGCCTCAATGTCCGTCACTAACTTCAATATCCATCACCAACATTGCGAAAGTAGGCTGGTGACGGGCATTGAACTAGCAACAGTAAAAATAGGGTAGTCGCGTTATAGCGGGTAGATAAGTGCGTTTAGACGCTTTGCTTCAGAGAGGCTTTCGAGGCCAAGCCCGCCAACCAAAGCACTGCCATTTACGGTAATGATTTGCTTGTTCATACCTGCAGGCGTTGCCGCTAGCATAGGCAGTGATTTCAGGATGGCATCTGCGCCGCCCATTTTTTGATAACTACGGCCGCTTACTAAAATGACATCAGGTTGCATCTCAACGAGTGATTCCATTGAAAGTGGCTTGTAAGACGTTAAGCTCTGAGCGGCAGGGTTGATACCGCCAGCTAACTCGATGATTGCGTTTGGTGATGTTTCACCGCCAGCAGCGTTGGCAGGGCGACCTTCATGCAGCAACAGGAATAGAACTTTCTTCGCTTCGTTGCTTGGTACTTGGTTCGCTTTCAGTGCTGCGATCTTTTGATTCACATCGGTTTTCACTTGCTGCGAGTGGTCTTCGGTATGGGTGATCTTTGCGATTTGGTCGATACGCTTTAATAGCCCTTCCACGTTTGCTTCAGTGTTAACAATCTCTACATCGACGCCTGCCGATTTTAATTGAGAGATAGCGTTGTCTGGTCCCATTTCATCCGAGCCAATCAATGTGGTTGGCTCTAGGGCGAGTAGACCTTCAGCAGACAGGTTTCGGTGATAACCAATCTTTGGCAGGTTTTCTGCTTGAGGAAAGTGGCTGGTCACATCAATCGCGACTAGCTGCTCTTCAGCACCTAATGCCAAAACCAATTCAGTAACGGCACTACCGGCACTGATGATTCGAGGTTGTTCAGCGTCGTTGGCCATTGCGGGTGCGCTAAGTGCCAGGCTCATAGCGGCAACTGAAAGGAGATGTGTCTTGGTCTTTAATTTATTGAGCACGTTTAAGTTGTTCATAATAAGTTCTTTATATTTTCTTTTTGTATCGCGAAGATACTCAGTGAGCAGTCCGTTCGCATTGTGAGTTCGAATCGATAGAGAGGCTTAGTCTGCTTGTTTAGTTTTATCAACCAGAAGCCAAACCTCGTGAAAATTGAGTGTCGCTCTAGCCATCGTCCGTGAGCAGTTGAGTCGCTGGTATTCCGTTTTCTTGAAGGAATGAAAGCAACTTCACTAGGTTTTCAACATTGGCGGCTTTATCCGCGCCAATGATGATCGGTTTTTTATCCGTTGAGCCTGTCTCTTCTAACAAGGCAATCTTGAAGTTTTCCCAGTTGATATACTCTTGGCCGTTAATCGCCCAGTAGGGGGCATGGTCTAGGATGTTGACGCTAATCGAGTCTTTGTGGACTTCAGAAACGTTTTTAACATCCGAGCTTGGTAGCTCAACTTCTAGCGATTCCAGCTTTACCGATGCCGTAAGCAGTAGAAAAACCATCACGATAAAAATGATGTCGAGCAGCGGTGTTAAGTCTGGCGCTAGGCTCTGTGTGTGAGATGAGTGGGGCGTTTTAATCATGCTTGACTCACATCACCGATAGAGGTTTTGTTGATAGGCTTACCTTGAGTATCATCAGACTGATTGGTTTGAATCGACATGCCTTCTAGCCACACATTCACATAGTTCAATGTATGCTCCAATTGAGCCAGCACTCGATCGGCCCATAGCCCTAGTAGCTGAGCACCAGAAATAGCAGGAAGCGCAATCATCAAACCTGCTGCTGTGGTTCGCATTGCTAATCCAAGACCGTCTGCCAAATCATTAGGCGTGATGCTGCCTGTTGTCGCGGCAACGCCTTTAAACATCTCAATAAGACCAAGTACCGTACCAAGCAAGCCGATGAGTGGGCTGATCACGCCGATCAAACCAAGCAGTCTTAAACCTGCATGAAGCTGGTGGCGTTTTTCTTGTAGCCAGATCCCAGCGGCATCTTCACGTAACCCTTTTGAGAAAGAGTGGTGAGCAAGCAACATTGACACGCCCTTGTACAAGAGCGGGCGTTTACCTGAAATCGACTGAGCAAGCGCTTCAATCTCTTTGCTGTTGGTTGGTGAGGTTTGGTTTAACTCGCGACGAATGGCACGTTTGCCCACACCAATGCTGAGCATGACTTGGAAGACACGTTCAGCGATGATCATTGCTGTTAATGCTGAGCAGATAAGAAGAGGCCAAGTCATTAAGCCAAGTTGATCTTGTAAGTAACTGATTTGTTGCATGATTAATCCAACCTAAAACGAACAGGTATTTGTACTCGGTGAGCAATCGCTCGACCATTGACAGTGTGAGGTGAGAATTTCCATTGTTTAATGGCATCTAATGCGGCGTTATCGAGCATTAGCGCGCCTGATGAATTTACTAATGCTTGTTTAATTTGTTTGCCTTCAGCGTCTAGCCAGATCTCATAAGTCGCGACACCTTCAACGCCACGACGTCTTGCTTGGCGAGGGTAATTCGGTGGGGTAGGACGCGCAGAGAACGAAGGCTTAGTGACTAAAACCGGCTCTTGGTTTGATACGCCTTGGTTTACTTCCTGAGACTGGTTGGCAGATTCGTCCATATTCTTATCGACTTTCTTGTCGGCCAGTTTCTCTGGTTGAGTGGCTGGCTCTGGGCGTTCTTTCTTCACCACCTTTTTCTCAGTCACTGGTTTCTTTTGAACAGGCTTTTTCTCGACAACCTTTTGCTCAATCACTTTTTTCTCAACTTTCTTTGGTTGAGGTTTATTGGTGATCGCTTTTTTCTTTGGGGTTGGCTTAGCTTGCTTTGGCTCAACCGTTTTTGGTTCGGCTTGTGAGACGGTTTCTTTTATTGGCTCAGGTTTAACTGGCTCTGTGATTGTTTTTTGCTGAGCTTGTGAAGGAACGCTCTTAGGAGTGAAGTTGATCGATACCGTGTTCGATTGGCTACCTGCAGGCATCGCAAATACTTTGGATTCTTGAGCGACAAACAACAACGCGGCATGAATCACTAACGATGCACCGCCTGCAATAACATATCTAGGAACGTTCACAATCAATCCTTTACCAAATCAAAATACTGTATCGGATTATTGCTTAGAATCTAAATAAGATCAATTATCAATTGCATTATCATTTACGTGTATTTATGATTCTCTCAGTTTTTAGCGAATAGTCTTCCAGACTTTGCTATGTAAGTGTTTAGAGAGATTATATGAGTCTTAATATTTATAAATTTGACGAATCAATCTTGGGCATTTCTAGCCCTGATCCGCTTCGTTTTGCGTTTGCGAGAAAGCATTCTGCACACGCCGGAGGAAGTTCAATTCCGGTCGACCCCAGTAAGAAGTTAGAACTCTTTGACGAACTGATGCTGAGTGAAGGGAAAAAACAGGATAAGCGTTGCTTGTATATCCACATTCCTTTCTGTCGTGTGCGTTGTACGTTTTGCAATTTCTTCCAAAATGCCGCAAGCCGTAAATTGGTGGATGAGTATTTCGATGCACTGATGGTCGAGCTAAAGCAGAAAGCCAAAACACCTTGGGCTCAGTCTGGACTATTTCACGCCGTCTATATTGGTGGCGGAACTCCCACCGATTTGTCGCCTCAACAAGTTGAGCAGCTGGGTAAAGCGATTCGTCAATATTTCCCACTAGCAAACGATGTTGAGATGACATTGGAAGGGCGCATCAATCGATTTGGTGACGAGATGTTTGATCGTGCGCTTGAAGGTGGCTTCAATCGTTTCTCGTTCGGTATTCAAAGTTTCAATACTCAGGTTCGACGTAGTGCTAAGCGCCTAGATGACCGAGAGGTTGTGCTAGAACGTATCAGTTCACTAAGCCGCACCGAGCAAGCGCCAATCGTTCTTGATCTGTTATACGGATTACCACACCAATCTATGGAAGTGTTCCAACAAGATTTAGAAGACTACATGTCTACTGGCGCACACGGCATTGACCTCTACCAACTGATTGTTGCGGGCAATGCACCTATGCTTAATCTTGTTGAGAAAGGAAAAATCCCACCGCCTGCGAATACGCCAGATAAGGCGAGCATGTATTTGGCGGGTGTGGAGTTCATGGCAAAAAATAAGGTCAAGCAACTGAGCGTAAACCACTGGACTCGTGATAACCGCGAACGCAGCATTTACAACAGCTTAGCGAAAACTTATGCCGAAGTTCTACCCATTGGTTGTGGCGCTGGTGGCAACATCGGCGGTCATGGTGTGATGCAGCATCGAACTTTAGACAGCTACATGGAGTCTATAAAGCAAGGTCAATTACCTATTGCCATGATGACTAAGCAAAGCTCATTAGAGCCTATCTTCTCAACATTAAAGGCAGGTTTCGATTCTGGTGTTGTTAGAAGAAGTACGCTACCGAGATTTATGGGGCAAGATACGTTCGACTACCTCAAGCCTTTGTTCGCGCATTGGGAAAAGAACGGTTTAGTTGAGCTTTCGGAAGATTATCTGAGCCTGACTATTGCTGGCAGCTTTTGGGCGGTAAGCCTAGCGCAGAGTGTGATTCAAGTGCTTAACGCTGAATACCAAGCTATGCACCCAGCGCCTAAAGCGTCAGGTTCGGGCGTACACCCGCATGCAAGTTTGAAGCACGCTTAATATCGAATTTTTAGTTTATAACTTACTCGTTTATACGGAACATATTCAATGACAGATACAACATTAGAAATGACAGAAACTCTAGAACAACGCGTAGCTCTAATTTTAGAAGAAGAGCCAAAACTACTGCCAACAGCAATTGCTGAGAAGCTAGGTGTTTCAGAGGTTGAAGTGGTTGCTGCTTTTCCAAACGACATGGCGGTAATGCTAGATGGCAGCCGTGCTCAAGAGATTCTAGAAGGTTTAGTGGGTTGGGGCCCTGTGACCACTATCGTGCATTCATTTGGTTCTATCTTTGAAGTTAAAGCGCCATTCCCGAAAGGTAAGGTAGCGCGTGGTTACTACAACCTAATGGGCAAAGAGGGCGAGCTTCATGGTCACCTTAAACTTGATAACGTTAAACATATCGGTTTGGTGAGCAAGGCGTTCATGGGTCGTGAAAGTCATTACTTCGGCTTCTTCAGTGAAACCGGTGAGAACATTTTTAAGATTTACCTAGGCCGTAACGAAAAGCGTGAGCTTATTGCCGACCAAGTAGAACGCTTCAAAGCGCTAAAAGAACAAGCTTAAGTTCAATTTACAGTAAATAATCAGCAGCAATCTTACATAGGGTTGCCAACTGGCTTAAACAAGACATCAATGCTCGAGGATCGTTTAGTTCGCTAATGATCGCTCAACCTTGGGCAAAAATAATAAATCAGAGAAAGTGAAGAAAGGAATTACCCATGGAACAGCAAGTAAAACAAGAACGTCTACAAGGTCGCCTAGGTCCAGAAATTAAAGAGTTTCGCCAAGAGCGCCGTACCCTTCAACTTGCAACGGTTGATGAAGAAGGTCGCCCGAACGTAAGTTACGCACCTTTCGTTCAGAACCAAGAAGGTTACTTTGTTCTAATTTCTGATATTGCTCGTCATGCTCGCAACTTGAAAGCGAACCCTCAGGTCTCTTTGATGATGATTGAAGACGAAGAGAGCTCGAAGCAACTTTACGCACGTAAACGTTTAACGTTTGATGCTCAAGCAAGTGTTGTGGAGCGTGAAACGGAACTTTGGACTCAAGTGATTGGCCAGATGCAAGAGCGTTTTGGTGAAATCATTGATGGTTTGAGCCAACTTCAAGACTTCTCTCTGTTTAACCTTAAAGCTGAGAACGGCCTGTTCGTTAAAGGCTTTGGTCAGGCATACCAAGTGTCAGGCGACGATCTGGTGGATTTCGTTCACCTACAAGAAGGTCACAAAAAAGTATCTAACGAGTAATCTCGTTTAATCGATTTCTTTAGGAGCCCTCCAATGTGAGGGCTTTTTTATGTCTAAATCAAAGAGTTTGGTATATTGGCGTTTGATGACTATTTATATGTAAGGATCGGTACGTGAAACCAGTAAGTCGAGATTGGGACGAGTTCTGTTACCCGTTTATTTATGAAGACAGTCCTATCTGTGATTTTGAGATTTTGTCGGATGAACTTTGTTGCCGAGTTGGATTGGTGTTGTCTTTAGAGCTAGAGCCTCAGGTTCGCGAGATCCTGCAACGCCTGCAGCCGAACATCTATCATTTGAATGGTTCCGTACGTGGGAAGTTAGCGATTACTGAATCCGAACTGGTCGAGCTTAAGCAAGATTACCACCGCATCCGTGAGCAGTTAGAAGGTGGCTTCAAAGGGTTCGTATTACCGGGTGGGAATCGAGTATCGAGTGAGCTTCACTTGTGTCGTTGTCAGGCTAAGAAAGTTGTGCGAGCTTTGGTGAGTATTGAACATCATGAAAGCAAAAAGTCGCCAGACCCCCCGATTCTTTTTAAATACGCCAACCTAGTCGCGAACACTCTCTATGCATTGGCCTCTTTTACCAATCATGTGAATGAAGTCGAGGAAGTGGAATTTGTGAGTAAGAGCTACTCTATGCCGAAAAAGTCTATGCCAGAAAACAAAGACTAACGGTTAGCTCTATTCTTATTAAGATTTGAAGAAAGAAGAGACTAAGAAGCTAAACCATTGAGCACTATGCCAGGTTTAGCTTCTATAACAGAGCCTAAGCAGCCGTAGAGGCGCCGTTTAAGACTTTTGCGCCGCGTAGCATAGCTTCGATTAATTCACCCGCGTTGAACTTCTCAAGCGCTTCATGCGCCCCCACCTGATTAGCACGGTCGACACAGATCTCACTGGACAGTGAGGTATGCAAAATACAGTAAGCGTGACTTAAAGCGCTGTCGTTTTGCACTTCAAATGCAAGCTCATAACCATCTAATCCCGGCATCTCGATATCACTCACCAGAAGATCAATGGCATTGCCAGCGCTGGCTTGGCGTCGCATTAGGTCGATGGCATCTAAGCCGTTGTTACATATGCTGTAAGGGATGTTGATGCTGTCTAAGGCATCAGATAACTGTTTACGTGCAATCAAAGAGTCATCCACTAATAAGATGTTCAATGCTTTGAGGCGTTCCCTTTCTACATCGGTCAGCATCGGGATATGAGCATTCTCATAAGCTGGGTAGATCTTAGAAAGCAGCAGTTCCACATCGAGCATTTGCACAATACGGTCTTCAAAACGTGTAATACCCGTTACAAACACATTGCGACCCACACTGGTGGGTGGAGATTCAATGCTCTTCCAGTCGCATTCAATGATTTTATCAATTGAACGAACCAAGAACGCCACAACTGTTCTCAAACAGTCAGTAACGATGAGTACACAATCTTGGTATTCAGCGGGTGTTATCGGACGGAAGCCAATCGCAGCGGACATATCAATCACAGGAACTGTAAGGTCGCGGATAGTCACTGTACCAATCACGTGATGATGGGAGTAGGGGATCTGAGTCATCGGCTGAAAAGGGACGATTTCTCTGACCTTAAGCGTGCCAATCGCAAAACTTTGAGTGAGGGACAACTTGAACATCAACATTCCCTGTGACTGACTCGCTTTACTGATCGGTTTGGCCATAAGTGGCTCCTACTTAATACGCGCTTAATTTATAAGGATTAATTTAAAGGGAAATGGAAGCCGCAGCAAGTCGCGATGCGGTTTTTAATGGCCTTTAAGGCAGTTGTTTTCGGTTATAGAGTGAAGAATAGCGGTTCTTGGGTTAAAATCACGCTAAACGCTGGCTGTCGATGAATTTATGTCGATAAGCCGTTAGCGGCAAACAGATTTACAACAGTCAGTTCATTCGCGATGTTCTAAGTAATCGTCGTAAGTAAACTGGCAGCAACAAACTGAGAATTATCATGGCAAGAACAGCAGCAGCGCTTCATATTTTGGTGAAGCATAAAGAACTAGCAGAAGACATCATGACGCAGCTTAAAAAGGGCGCTAAATTTCAAACGCTAGCGAAGAAACATTCAACCTGTCCATCTGGTAAAAAGGGCGGCGACCTAGGTGAGTTCAAAAAAGGTCAAATGGTGCCTCAGTTTGATAAGGTTTGTTTCTCTGGCGAGACGCTTGTACCACACCTTGTGAAAACAAAATTTGGCTGGCACGTCGTGAAGGTTCTTTACAGAACTTAGTTATAAATATGTGTTAGATTGAATAAAAGGAGCGTATATACGCTCCTTTTTTGTGACTTTTGTGCGCGTTTTAAAGCACTACGGTTGAGTGTTCATCCCAGACGTTATGCGATAATTGGTGCTACGCCCTCAACCATCCACCGTGAGTAATTGGTAGGAGGAGGAGGGTTTTTAATGAGTAACTCATATAATAAATGCCATTCTTGAGGAAATTTATTGCAGCTTTGCCTTTTAGCCTTTGCCTTTTCTAAAAAGCTGTAAACGAGTTTGGTAGGAGAACAACATGGAGAGTTCAGCTATGTTAAGCAAACCAGCGACAGATGTCATATTGCATGCCTTTGACTGGTGCTACGCTGACGTAATGAAGAACGCCCCACTGATCCAAGAGTTGGGTTATAAATCTGTTTTAGTATCACCGGCGATGAAATCGCTGCGCGGCCCTAAAGGTTGCGATCGAAATTCTGGTACTCAATGGTGGCAACGCTATCAGCCCCAAGACTATCGTGTGATCGATAATCAGTTGGGTGACACACAAGATTTTAAAGCGATGGTCGACACGTTAAAGCGACATGGGCTTCGTACTTATGTGGATGTGGTGTTTAACCACATGGCCAACGAATCGGGTATCCGCGGTGATCTAACGTATCCCAATCAGCAAGACATGGCGTCTTATCAAAAAGATGCTGACTATTATGAATCCATACGTTTGTTTGGTGACCTTTCTGAGCCTCTTTTTGATGAGAACGACTTCGTGGAAGCGTTTGGTATCAAGAACTGGAAAGACACGTGGGAAGTGCAAAACGGGCGTATTACTGGTGGCGCCAGCGATCCTGGCCTGCCAACGCTACTCGATAACGATAATGTGGTGGCACAACAAAGAGCCTACCTAAAAGCACTGAAAGAGATTGGTGTGAAAGGATTTCGCATTGACGCGGCAAAGCACATGACACTGGCACATCTACGCAAGGTGTGGACTGATGACATCTGCGAAGAAATGCACATCTTCGGTGAGATCATTACCGATGGCGGCGCGACAGAAGAAGAGTATGAGCTGTTCCTTGAGCCTTATCTTAAACACACTCGCTTAGGCGCTTACGATTTCCCGTTGTTCAACACCATCTTCAAAGCATTTGAAGAGCAGGACAGCTTTAAGTCTTTGATTAACCCATACTGTTTTGGTCAGGCTCTGTCGAATATGCGAGCGATCACGTTTGCGGTCACTCATGATATTCCCAATAACGAGGTGTTTTTGGAGCATGTGATGGATGAAGTTGACGAGCGATTAGCTCACGCTTTCATTCTTGGTCGAGATGGCGGTGTGCCGCTTGTTTACAGTGAACTAAGTACCAGCGGTATTCTGGACAAGAGCGGTCAGCCTCGTTGGCTTAACGACTGGCAAGCGCCTTACATGAAAAGCATGATTCAATTCCATAACCATGTTCATGGCGAAGCGATGCGTGTGGTTGAAGCGAATGATGATTTGTTGGTGTTTGTCCGTGGCGACAAAGGCATTGTGGTGATCAACAAGTCGAAGCGAAGCAAAACAGCCTCATTAAATTGGACTGGTGCGGTAACCGATTTACTGTCGGATGATGTGTTTGAATGTGTTGGTAAGGATTTAACCATCAAGGTGGAATCGAACCAATGCATGATGTTAACGACGAATGAATTGAAGCCTGTCACGAGTTAACTTGGATAGACTAGAAAGAGAAGCCCCGCTTACTGGCAATCAGTAATCGGGGCTTTTTATTTTAAGCTATTGCTCGGTAACTAAACCAAATGGCGACTCAGCCAAACGGCAACTGAGCCAAACCTTGGTTAAACCGTAAACTTATTCAATAGCTCGTCTTGTTGGCGAACATTGTCAGTTTGCTGCTGCATTGCGGTATTCGCTTCTTGGGCCGCTGTTGATACTTGTGTTGAAAGGTCTTTGATCTTAACAGTGTTGTTATTGATCTCTTCCGCTACTAAGCTCTGCTCTTCTGCCGCTGAAGCAATCTGGATGTTCATATCTGAGATGCGTTGAATCGCGTCACGGATACGGTCAAGTGAAGAGTTCGCTTGCTGAGCGCGTTCAACGGCGTCAGTGGCTGTGTCTTTACTTTGGTTCATCGCGTTCGATACTGAGCTTGCACCCGCTTGGAGCTGCTCGATCATGTTGCGGATTTCCGTAGTTGATTCTTGAGTACGTTGTGCCAGAGTACGAACTTCATCGGCAACGACTGCGAAACCACGGCCTGATTCACCAGCACGCGCCGCTTCAATAGCCGCATTCAATGCCAGTAGGTTGGTTTGGTCTGCAATATCGTTGATTACTTTTAGAATTGTTTCGATGTTGGCTGTTGCTGATTCAAGTACTTGTACTTCGGCAACCGCTTGGTCGATACGTGCTGAAAGGTTATCAATCGCTTGAGTGGTGTCACTTACGACAGATGTGCCGTCTAGCGTTGCTTCGTCTGCTTCACGGGCTGCCGCTGCTGCGCCTTGAGCATTGTTTGCAACTTCAGTTGCAGTAACCGCCATCTCGTTCATTGCAGTCGCTAACTGTTCAAGCTCTTCCAGTTGGGTATTCATCGCTTTCGCTGATTCGCCTGCACCTTTAACCGTGATTTCAGTACCACGCTTAATTTCAACACCAATCGCTTTCGATTGAATGATCTGATTTTGCAGGTTTTCAGTAAAGGTGTTGAAACCTTTCGCTAGGTCAGAGAACTCTTGGTCTGTGTTGGTATCTAGGCGCTTAGTTAAATCACCTTGACCGCTCGCCACATCTTGAATGGCTTGGTTAAGCGCATCCAGTGGACGCATTAACACACGAATCAGAACAGTCAGTGCAATGATGCTGAGAATAACTGCAATCAACGAGTAGATCATTGAGCTGTTCTTCAATTCTTCAACGGTTTGGAACGCGATCTCTTCATCCAGGATGGCACCTATATACCAATCTTCACTAGGGATGTGGGTGAAATTAACTAGGAACATTTTGCCGTCGACTTCAATTTCTTGAGAGCCTTCACGAATAGTCGCTTGTGGCATGTAGCTTGATAGCGTTTCACCGTTGTTTTTCGCATTTGGGTGAGCAATCGTGGTGCCGTCGGCTGTTACTAGGAACAGGTAACCCGCATCAAACAAGTTCACTTGGTTGACCAAGGTAGCAAGGTTCGTCAATTCTAGGTCGTAGAACATACCCGCAGTAAAGCGGCCGTTGTCTTTAACTGGAGTACCTACTGATATGATGACTTTCTTACTTGATGCATCCACATAAGGAGCGGTAACAACTAAACTGTTTTTGGATTTAGCATCAATGTACCAAGGACGAATTCGTGGGTCGTAGTCTGGACCGGCATCCCAACCATCATCATTTTCAATAACGAAACCGTTTGCTTCATAACCAAAACCAACCGCTAGGAAGCTGTTTTTAAGCTTTGGCTTTTCTAAGATTTCTTTAACGTAAGCGCGATCTTCAGGGTTGATCTCGATGACTTCAGTCGTCGATTGAGCCAACGCTTTCTTGGCGTTCATCTCCGATACGACGGTATTTTTCACGCCCGAGACCATCTCTTTCAGGCTCGCATTGACGTGGTTTTCTACTGCACTTCTTACAGTGTAAAGTTGTTGTATTGAAAGCAATGATACTGTCACTAGCAGCAAGGCTGATGATGCAGCAACCACCTTATGGCTAAATTTCATTGAGTTTTCCCCTTCTCACAGGCTTTGCGAAGACTAAAGTTAATCGTGTTTTTGTAATTATATATATCGACTAGATTGGATTTTACTTGAATGTAATTTCACAAAATAGACTACAAAAATACAACAACCTAAACAATGCAAAATTCACTAAAGCGCATATTTGTTGCTTTTAGTATTTGGTTCAATGAGTTGGGGAATGGGGCTAGACGGAGTTTAAGGAGGAATTAAGAATGTATTAATTTGATAGTTATGCGTTCAGTTTTCTATTAAAAAGAGGCGGGGTGAACAAACGATATGAAATCAAATGACATGCAGAGCTTATAAATTAATTGAACTCCAAATAATACTGTGTATATATTTTCGCAAATAAAAAGCCCCACAAAAGTGAGTAATGCCGTTCACTTAAG
>NZ_JBFROI010000055.1:0-80450 GCF_041471405.1 Vibrio sp. 10N.261.52.C11 | reverse complement strand
AAACTTTTTTCAAGCGCTTGGCTTGGCTAATTTGGCTTGCTGATTCGTTCTGGTTTCCTAAGAAGCCATCCCGTGTCAGCGAGGTGGCATTATAGAGATTTCGATCACACTGGCAAGCCCTTTTTTAAGTTTTTTTCGTTTTTTTATTCGTTCGATTAAAAAGAACTCAAAACGCCTCAAAAGTAGGCTTTTATCTTACATATTCTTCAGTTTTTCAGTGAACAAAGAGACTTTTTCCCAGTTTGTGTACTCAACTTCCTTCGTTGTATCCGTTTCACCACCTGTCATATTCATAATAAAGCGGATCATGGTTCTATCGAACCAGTTATAACGTGGGTAATAGAGGGCACCTGCAAATACACCGATTAAAGTCGGCTGCCATGGAGACTTGGTAAGGAACTTCTTAATATACGCACTGCCTTCTGGTGTATCTTTGCCTTGGTCTTCTTTACGCGCCGTTAAGTTAACACAGAAGAACGCAACCTTGCTTGATTGCAACTGAGTAAGGTTGGCATCAATAAATTGATATAGCTTCTTATTAAGGTGGCCATAACGAATCGATGCGCCAATCAACACTCTGTCGTACTGAGCAAAGTCCACCTTGCCAATAGTGTGCAGATCTTGAAGCTCACATTCGAACTCACTCATTTCTTCTTTTATATAGTTCAAGATTTTCTTGGTCTGCCCTTCACGGCTTGAATACAAAAATAGAGCTTTTGCCACAATGTTGTCCTTAGCTACGCCAAAACGTAGGGGTCAATAAGATTAATAAGGTGAAGATTTCTAATCGGCCAAACAGCATAGATACGATAAGTACCCATTTTGCTTTGTCGTTCACATCGCCAAAGTGCACCGCGACTTCACCAAGGCCCGGGCCAAGGTTATTTAATGTCGCCGCTACCGCAGAGAAAGCACTCAACTCGTCCATACCAGTTGCAATAAGAGCCAGCATACAAACCACAAACACTAATGCGTATGCAGAGAAGAAGCCCCAGACCGCATCTACAACACGTTGTGGTAGTGCAGAACCGCCAACCTTGATGGTATAGACAGCCCGTGGGTGAACAAGACGCTTCATTTCACGAGCACCTTGCAGAGTAAGTAGTAAGATTCGAATCACTTTCATACCACCACCCGTAGAACCTGCACATCCCCCTATAAAAGAAGAGAACAAAAGCAGTACGGGTAAGAACAATGGCCACTCTGAGAAACCCGTCGTTGTAAAACCCGCGGTCGTAGAGATAGACACGGTTTGGAACAAGGCTTGGTCGAAAGCATCGTAGTACGAATCATAAGAGTGATGATTGAGCAGTAATAAGAAACAAACCAAGAACAGTACTGCCTGAATAAAGATAAAGGCGCGGAACTCAGGATCTTTCCAATAATACTTAGGATGCACACCACCTGAAGCAAATGCAGCAAAGTGAAGCGAATAGTTACATGCGGATATAAGAAGGAACACAACTGTAATCATGTTGATCGCAGGGCTATTGAAATACCCCATGCTCGCATCGTGAGTCGAGAAGCCACCAATCGCAATAGTAGAGAAGCTATGACTGATGGCATCAAAGAAGCTCATCCCAGCAAGCCAAAACGCCACTGCACAAGCAATGGTTAAGCTCAGGTAGATGTACCAAAGCGCTTTTGCCGTTTCAGCAATACGCGGAGTCATCTTGCTATCTTTTACTGGACCCGGGATTTCAGCACGATATAACTGCATACCACCGATACCCAGAACAGGGAGGATAGCTACCGCTAATACGATGATACCCATACCACCAAACCATTGTAGGAACTGACGATAAAAAAGAATCGCCTTAGGCAGATCATCGAGGCCGACAATTACGGTCGCACCTGTCGTAGTTAATGCAGAGAAGGATTCGAAGAAAGCATCGGTTACCGACACATTGGGGTTATCGGCGATCAAAAACGGCAGCGCACCCGCACTACCGATTACCGTCCAAAACAGAACAACAATCAAAAAGCCATCACGCGCTTTCAATTCATGCTTATAACGTCGGTTTGGAAACCAGCAAGTTGCTCCACAGAATAAGAGAACGAAGAAGGTCGTCACAAATGGCACACCCGCACCATCTCGATAGATCAGTGCGACGAGCGCAGGAGCAAGCATTGATACACTAAAAAGTGCTAATAATAATCCGACGATTCGAATAATTGAGCGAAATTGCATGAGCTATTGAACGAAGCGAAATGCTTCACACTTCCTAGTTGTCTTTGACTTTCGTTACCAGTGCCTTAGCACCGCTTTTATTGATCATGGTTTGGGTAAACGAATCTACCTGAAGGAGCTCTATTTCAATAATAAGCTCAACTTGAACACCATAATCCGCTTGGACCTCAACAGCCTGATGCTGAGCCATGATGGATTGTGCGATCGGCACAAAGCCATAGTCTAACTCTAGCCGTAATTTTGTGGTTATTTTTTTCTCGATAGTTTGAAGCAGCTTGAGAGCTTGTTGTACGCCACCGCCGTAAGCCTTAACCAAACCGCCGGTTCCAAGCTTAATTCCGCCAGAGTAGCGCGTCACAACAGCCGTTAATTCACCCACACCAGATCCTGACAATTGCGCCAAGATAGGCTTACCCGCTGTACCCGAGGGTTCACCATCATCACTGAAACCCCAAAGCATTGAGTCTTCAGGTCGACCAGCAACAAAACCCCAACAGTTATGTCGTGCTGAAGAATGCTCTTTTTTCACCTGTTCTACGAACTGTTTTGCAGCTTCAACACTTGGAGTATGAGCAAGATGCGTAATAAAGACGCTCTTTTTTATCTCTTCTTCAAACAGAGCCGACGCAGAAGGTATTAAATAAGGCTGTTCATTCATATCGTTAACTTAGTTAATAAGAGCGACGAAGTGTATCACGCGTGAATAATAAGGGTTAGAGGATCTGTGCCATCGCACAATGTTAAACAATTGTTTAAAAAATGTATTGAAATTAATCAAGCAGAGGTACAGACTAAGATAACTGGTCTTACCAGGTATTCTACAATAATAGAAAGATAACAAGATTCTCTCAAACAATCGTGGATTGTATGTCATGGAGATAGACAATGATTTACCAAGCTAACACCCTACAGGTAAAGGAATTACAAGATGGTATTGCGGAATTAAGCTTCTGTGCACCAGCCTCTGTAAACAAACTCGACCTTGCTACTTTAGAATCACTAGATAAAGCGTTAGATGCTCTTAATGCTTACGCAGGATTACGTGGTTTAATCTTAACTTCAAACAAAGACGCGTTCATTGTAGGCGCAGACATCACTGAATTTCTTGGCCTATTTGCTAAGCCAGAAGCAGAACTTGATGAATGGTTAAGATTCGCTAATTCAATCTTCAGCAAGCTCGAAGACCTTCCTGTCCCAACTCTTTCAATGATGCGTGGCCATGCCCTTGGCGGCGGCTGTGAATGTGTACTCGCTACCGATTTCCGTATCGGTGACAAGACCACCAGCATTGGCCTACCTGAAACCAAACTTGGCATCATGCCTGGTTTTGGTGGTTGTGTACGCCTACCTCGTGTTATCGGTGCTGACAGCGCAATGGAAATTATCACGCAAGGCAAAGCATGCCGTGCAGATGAAGCGCTTAAAGTTGGCTTGTTAGATGCGATTGTTGAAACAGACCAGTTACTAGAATCGGCAATCAATACCGTTTCTCTGGCTGCTAATGAAAAATTAGACTGGCAGCTACGCCGTAAACAAAAGACATCAGCGCTTTCACTAAGCAAACTCGAAGCGATGATGAGCTTTACCATGGCGAAGGGCTTAGTTGCTCAAAAAGCAGGGCCTCACTACCCAGCTCCGATTACTTCTGTGATTGCGATTGAAGAAGCAGCACGCAGCAATCGCGATGCAGCACTCGACATCGAACGTAAGCACTTCGTTAAGCTAGCGAAATCGGAAGAAGCAAAAGCATTAGTTGGCTTATTCCTGAATGACCAGTACATCAAAGGCTTAGCGAAACAAGCGGGTAAGTCAGCAAACAAAGCAACTGAGCGTGCAGCCGTACTTGGTGCAGGTATCATGGGCGGCGGTATTGCTTACCAATCAGCTCTAAAAGGCGTGCCAGTGATGATGAAAGACATCGCACAAGCATCGCTTGATCTAGGTATGAACGAAGCATCTAAGCTGTTGAATAAACGCTTATCACGCGGTCGCTTAGATGGATTCAAGATGGCAGGTATTCTGTCTTCTATTACTCCAAGCCTGCATTACGCGGGTGTAGAACAGTCGGATGTGATTGTTGAAGCAGTAGTAGAAAACCCGAAAGTAAAAGCAGCAGTACTGAGCGAAGTGGAAGGTTTGGTTGGTGAAGACACGGTTCTAACATCAAACACCTCTACAATTCCGATCAACCTGCTAGCGAAATCACTGAAGCGCCCAGAAAACTTCTGTGGCATGCACTTCTTTAACCCTGTGCATCGCATGCCTTTGGTTGAGATCATCCGTGGTGAACAAACTTCAGAAGAGACCATCAATCGCGTGGTTGCTTACGCAGCGAAGATGGGTAAATCCCCAATCGTTGTTAACGACTGCCCAGGCTTCTTCGTTAACCGTGTACTTTTCCCTTACTTTGGCGGTTTCAGCATGTTGCTACGCGACGGTGCTGATTTCACTAAGATCGATAAAGTGATGGAGCGCAAGTTCGGTTGGCCAATGGGCCCTGCGTACCTATTAGACGTTGTTGGTTTAGACACAGCACACCATGCCCAAGCAGTAATGGCGCAAGGTTTCCCTGAGCGTATGGGTAAAGAAGAGCGTGATGCGATTGACGCGCTTTATGTCGCTGAAAAATACGGCCAGAAGAACGGCAGCGGTTTCTACACATACAGCGCAGACAAGCGCGGTCGTCCTAAGAAGACCTTCTCTGAAGACATTCTTCCTATCTTGGCTGACGTATGCCAACAGCCACAAGACTTTGATGACCAGACCATTATCCAACGTGTGATGATTCCTATGATCAACGAAGTGGTGCTTTGTTTAGAAGAAGGCATCATCGCGACACCGCAAGAAGCGGATATGGCACTGGTTTACGGTTTAGGCTTCCCTCCATTCAGAGGCGGCGTATTCCGCTACTTAGACAGTGTGGGTATTGGTAACTTCGTTGAAATGGCGAAGAGCTACCAAGACTTAGGTGCAATGTACCAAGTTCCTCAACTATTGCTTGATATGGCAGCGAAGGGCGAAAGCTTTTACGACGGTCAACAAGCCAGTTCTCTGTAACCCACATTTGGAAAAGGAATAGCAAAATGAAAAATGTAGTTGTTGTTGATTGCCTTCGTACCCCAATGGGACGTTCCAAAGGTGGAGCTTTCCGTCACACTCGTGCTGAAGATCTGTCTGCACATTTGATGAAAGGCATTTTAGAGCGCAACCCAGAAGTAAACCCTGTCGAGATTGAAGACATTTACTGGGGTTGTGTACAACAAACGCTAGAGCAAGGCTTCAACGTGGCACGTAACGCTGCTTTGCTTGCTGGTCTACCGATTGAGATTGGTGCGGTGACGGTCAACCGTTTATGTGGTTCATCTATGCAAGCTCTGCATGATGCAACCCGCTCTATCATGGTTGGCGATGCTGAAATCTGCCTGATAGGTGGTGTCGAACACATGGGCCACGTACCAATGAACCATGGTGTTGATTTTCACCCTGGCATGTCAAAACACGTAGCGAAAGCGGCGGGTATGATGGGTCTAACCGCTGAGATGCTAGGTAAAATGCACGGTATTAGCCGTGAAGACCAAGATGCATTCGCAGCACGCTCACACGCTAGAGCTCAAGCAGCTACAGTTGAAGGTCGTTTCAAAAACGAAATCCTGCCAACAGAAGCTCACGCAGCCGACGGTTCACTGTTCACTCTGGATTACGATGAAGTCATTCGCCCAGAAACTACGGTTGAAGGCTTATCTCAGCTTCGCCCGGTATTTGACCCAGCAAACGGTACGGTAACAGCAGGTACTTCATCAGCACTGTCTGATGGTGCATCGGCAATGCTTATCATGAGCGAAGAGAAAGCCAACGCACTTGGCCTGAAGATTCGCGCTCGCGTGAAGTCGATGGCTATCGCTGGCTGCGATCCTTCAATCATGGGTTACGGCCCAGTACCAGCGACGAAAAAAGCACTTAAACGTGCAGGCCTAACCATCGAAGATATGGGTGTGATTGAGCTAAACGAAGCGTTTGCTGCTCAATCTCTTCCATGTGCGAAAGACCTAGGTCTACTGGATGTAGTTGACGAGAAAGTAAACCTTAACGGCGGTGCCATTGCTCTTGGTCACCCACTGGGCTGTTCTGGTTCTCGTATCTCGACGACCCTAATCAACCTGATGGAAGCACAAGACGTGAAATACGGTTTAGCGACCATGTGTATTGGTTTAGGCCAAGGTATTGCAACGGTATTTGAACGCCCATAGCGGTCGTTGGTTGTAATACTTGCAGAGTAATATTTTGTGCAGCTATATTTATATAGCTGCACTTTTTATTGCTCGGCGTCCAATAATGTATCGATTCGTTCAGCGAACTTAGCGAGAGAAAAAGCACCACTCAAATCTATGCACAAAACGCATAGATTCAATGTTGATGTTTCATTATTTTTTCTTCGATGATTCAACTAAAGTTACTTCAGTTTCCTAATATTCCTCCCACGGAGCAGATCATGTTTAAAGCACTTGTACTAAATCAAGAAGATAAAAAAACTATCGCATCAGTATCTCAAATTGATGAATCTCAATTACCAGAAGGTAACGTGAAGGTTGATGTGAGCTACTCTTCTTTGAACTACAAAGATGGTTTGGCGATTACAGGTAAAGGGCGCATTGTTCGTAACTTCCCTATGGTTCCTGGTATCGACCTTTCAGGTGTGGTTTCACAATCTGATGACCCACGCTACAAAGCGGGTGACGAAGTTGTTCTAACGGGTTGGGGTGTTGGTGAAGGTCATTGGGGTGGCATGGCTGAAAAAGCGAGCCTAAACGGTGATTGGTTAGTGCCAATGCCAGCGGGTCTAGACGCTAAGAAAGTAATGGCGATCGGTACAGCAGGTTTCACAGCAATGCTTTGTGTGCAAGCTATCGTAGATGCAGGCATCAAACCAGAAGACGGTGAGATCCTAGTCACTGGCGCAAGTGGCGGCGTAGGCAGCGTGTCTATTACGCTACTTAACCAACTAGGTTACAAAGTGGCTGCGGTTACTGGCCGTGCTTCTGCAAACGGTGAACTACTTAAATCACTAGGTGCTACACGCATTGTAGAGCGTGCTGAACTTGAAGAACCAGCTAAGCCACTAGAAAAACAACTGTGGGCTGGTGCTATCGATACGGTAGGCAGCAAAGTACTTGCGAAAGTATTGGCACAAATTGATTACAACGGCGCGGTTGCAATGTGTGGTCTAGCAGGCGGTTTTGACTTACCAACCACGGTAATGCCATTCATTCTGCGTAACGTTCGCCTACAAGGTGTTGATTCTGTAATGTGCCCTCGTGAAAAACGTATTAAAGCGTGGGAACAACTGGCTGAGCTATTACCAGAATCTTTCTACACTCAAGCAACCAAAGAGGTGTCTTTAGACGGTGCAATTCAAGCAGCGGAAGACATCACTAACGGTCAAATCACTGGTCGCGTAGTCATTAAACTATAGATTCTCAAACATAAAGTTATCAAACCTTAAGCAACAACTTTAGGCTTGGATGACCTAAAACAACAAAGGGCTGATAGTAATCAGCCCTTTTGCATTTTTGTCATTTGGATCGAGTAAACCAAAGCTAGATCTAAGTTAAGTTACCCCAAGCCAACATCCGCAATACGCTTCTGAATCAACTCACCACACTCCTCTTTTACCACCCTTCTTAACCATTGTTGCGAGGCAGAAGAATCGCAGCGCGAATGCCAAATCAGTGAGTAATCAAACGGCATAAACTCAAATGGCAACGGCTTGACGACTAAGTCATAACGTTCTGCCACCAAATAAGCCAAATCGGCAGGGACGGTAATCACTAATGGCATTCGATCGACAATCGCTAATGCAGCCTCAAGGTGATAAGCACGCAGCACCATTTTGCGAGGTTGTTGATTGGCTAAAGCGTTATCAAGTAAAGCCTTAACACCATCACTGATCGCAATCATCGCGTGAGGTAAAGAAACATAATCTTCAAGACTTAACGATCGATCGGCTAACGGATGATTTTTAGATAACAAACATGATACACCCACCGGCCCCAAGACCTCTTGATGAAGTGGTGCAATGCTGCCACTCGGACGACAGATCGCCATATCAACACGTTCGGTACTGAGTTGTTTAAACAAATGCTCATGTTGCAAAGGAGCAAACTCCAAAGAGATATTCGGTGCTTGTTCATAAATCTTCGGCAACGCATAAGGCAAGATGGTTTGCATCGCATAGTCGGTGGTTGCGATCAGGAAACGTTCGCTGCAATAGTAAGGATCAAAGTCACTCGGACTCAGCAGTTGGCGGAATGACTCTAAAGGCTGATCAATACGCTGACTGATTTCGAGTGCTTTTTTGGTGGGAATAAGGTGCTGACCTTGGCGTGTAAACAGCGGATCGTTAAGTAGTTCTCTTAAGCGCCCTAACACGCGACTGGTTGCCGATTGACTTAAGTTAAGACGAAGCGCAGCCTGGCTAACACTGCCCTCTTCAATCAATACTTTTAAGGCGACCAATAAATTAAGGTCTCTACGATAGATGTCTTCTAATTCCACGCCACTTACCTAGTTGTATACAACTGTCATTAGTCACTAAGTTGTTTATAGCATGCTTTAGATAAAAAAAATCCCGCAATTACGCGGGGAAGCCCAAGAAAATTGGGGGATAGTGTCGGAATGTTGTCGTATCGGAATTCGCTTGCTGTATTCGGGTTAGTGCTCTTGCTCTTCGGCTATGCCTTGCCAACGGCGCATCTCTACCCAAATACCAATAATCGTTGCTACTATGCCAAAAATAGGCATCAGTGAGGTCTCTGTCGATGAGCGTAAAACTAACGCACAGAAAGAAATAAAACAGAGAACCGAATAAATTGTTAATCTATCTAATCCTGTCAACATCGCCACTCCTTAGCTAGTTGCCTTTGCTTCAAGTTGTTATCAACTTGTTAACTAAGTTATAGGAAATGATTCTGTTTGCCAAGCACTTATTGCATATTTTTTCTGCAGACGTATTATTCACTCGTTAGATAGATATAGAGATACAAACCATGACATTCAAACCTGAACTGGCAACCCATACTTTAGAAGCTGAAGGCCTGCGTTGCCCGGAACCAGTAATGATGGTCAGGAAGACAATTAGAAACATGCAGGATGGCGATGTGTTACTGGTAAAAGCTGACGATCCTTCGACAACTCGAGATATTCCGAGCTTTTGTCGATTCATGGATCACCAGTTGGTAGGCCAAGCAACAGAAACGTTGCCTTACCAGTATTTGATCAGAAAGGGATTGGAGGCGTAACGCCCCACCGACTATCAAGCATCAAAAAAAGCCGCTCGTACCTTATGTTCTTAAACAGAACTCAGAGTACGAGCGGCTTTTTGTTTATTCGCTTCTAGATTTGTTTTGCAGATGCTCCAGCTGATGCTGAATTTCTCGGATATCTTTGCGCATCGGAATAATATGCGCGACCCGAATCCAAGCCTCTACCGCAAGTGCAGTCATGATGATGGCACCCGCGACCATTGGCAGCCACATGTCCGTCAACACCATGCCTAACAGTGTAAGTGCAAGACCAAAAGTAAATAGATAACTTTGGCTTTGTGGAGTAATACCCATATAACGCGTCAACATAATCATGCCCTCGTGTTCTTAACTCACAAGATTAAAATATCATGACAAGTATGACAGTTATATGTCCATTCGCTCGATAAACCCCACAATACTGTAAGAGTATGACCTACAACACATTACTCTACTGATTGAGTATAATAAGACTCAATACCACCTGTTAATAGAAAGCAGCAGCGATAGCTAAACCCACGAATAGCAAGGCTGTGATCTTACGAATCAGATCAAGCGGCATCTTATCCGCAGAGAGCTTACCGATGATCACCACAGGCACATTCGCCAGCAGCATACCGATCGTAGTACCCAGAATCACCCACGTTAATGCATCAGAATATTGAGCCCCTAGAATAGAGGTCGCAATTTGGGTTTTATCACCGATCTCAGCAATGAAGAAGGCGATGAAACTGGCGACAAACGGGCCTCGGTTTGATATCTGCTCATCGTCATCCAACTTATCCGGAATCAGAATCCAGCCCGCCATAGCGATGAAACTAACCACCAGCACCCACTTTAATACTTCAGGTGAAAGATAGTCGGCGACCACAACCCCGAGCCATGCAGCAAGGGCATGATTGGCAATGGTGGCAAAGAAGATAGCCGCAATGATAGGTATCGGTTTTCGATATCGACTGGCTAATAAAAGGGATAGCAACTGGGTCTTATCACCGATCTCGGCTAAGGCGACAGTTGTAATTGAAATTGCTAAAACGCTCACGACATGCTCATTTGGGATGGAGATTATTATATTTAACCAAAGACAAACCTCGCGCCCCATCCCGGTTCACGATGCTTGTCTAAGGTCTTGCTAAGCGCCACCAAGGTGGTGGTTGCCTCGAACGCCATGATGATTTTGCATCAATTATGTTGACGAACGAACTCATTCAATAGGATATGAATAAGTAAGCTACTCCCCAAAGACCGCGAGATTTTAATCACCCACGCTTTCAAACACAAGTGTCAAACTTATCAAAATATCCACTTGTGCCGAAAAACAAACATTAAAGGCAAAAAAATCCACTAAACGACATTTTAGACCACTAATTAAACAAGATTACCCCTACTCGCTTTACGAATATCTCGGTATACTCAGAGGTTATTTTTCTCATTCATTTAAAAGAATCGCGCGAACCTGACTATGCAAAAATACGATATCAAAACCTTCCAGGGAATGATCCTCGCGCTGCAGGATTACTGGGCTCAAAACGGTTGTACCATTGTTCAACCTCTAGATATGGAAGTAGGTGCAGGCACCTCTCACCCAATGACATGTCTACGAGCACTTGGCCCAGAGCCAATGTCTACAGCTTACGTTCAACCTTCTCGTCGTCCGACCGATGGCCGTTACGGTGAAAACCCGAACCGTCTGCAGCACTACTACCAATTCCAAGTAGCGCTAAAACCATCGCCAGACAATATCCAAGAGTTGTACCTAGGCTCCCTAGAGGTTCTTGGTGTTGACCCACTTGTTCACGACATTCGCTTCGTTGAAGATAACTGGGAAAACCCAACACTAGGCGCATGGGGCCTTGGTTGGGAAGTATGGCTAAACGGCATGGAAGTAACTCAGTTTACTTACTTCCAACAGGTTGGCGGCCTTGAGTGTAAGCCAGTAACTGGCGAGATCACTTACGGTATCGAGCGTCTAGCAATGTACATCCAGGAAGTAGATTCTGTTTACGACCTAGTATGGAACGTAGCACCAGACGGTTCTAACGTGACTTACGGTGACATCTTCCACCAAAACGAAGTTGAGCAATCGACGTACAACTTCGAGCACGCAGACGTAGATTTCCTATTCACTTTCTTCGACCAGTGCGAGAAAGAGTGTAAAGAGCTACTTGAGCTTGAGAAGCCACTGCCGCTTCCAGCTTACGAGCGCATTCTAAAAGCAGGTCACGCATTCAACATCCTTGATGCGCGCAAAGCTATCTCTGTAACAGAGCGTCAACGTTACATCCTTCGTATCCGCAACCTGACTAAATCAGTTGCTGAAGCGTACTACGCGTCACGTGAAGCGCTTGGCTTCCCAATGTGTAAGAAGGAAGGTAAATAATCATGGCGAAGAATTTTCTAATTGAACTGGGTACGGAAGAGCTTCCACCAACAGCACTTCGTTCTCTAGCAGAAGCGTTTGCTTCTAACTTTGAAGCAGGTCTTAAAACGGCTGAGCTTTCTCACGAAGGCATCAAGTGGTACGCAGCACCTCGTCGTCTAGCACTTAAAGTAACTGCACTGGCTGAAGGCCAAGCAGACAAAGTGGTTGAGAAACGTGGCCCTGCTGTTTCTGTGGCATTCGATGCTGAAGGCAACGCGACCAAAGCGGCACAAGGTTGGGCTCGTGGTAACGGTATTACTGTTGAGCAAGCTGACCGTCTGAAAACAGACAAAGGCGAGTGGCTTCTTTTCAAACAAGAAGTAGCTGGCAAACCAGTTCAAGAATTGGTGATGGACATTGCTGCGAAAGCACTGGCTGGCCTACCAATTCCTAAAGCAATGCGCTGGGGTAACTCAGACATTCAATTTATCCGTCCAGTAAAAACACTGACAGTACTACTAGGTGATGAGCTTGTTGAAGGCGAAATCCTAGGCGTAGCATCTGCTCGTACTATCCGTGGCCACCGTTTCATGGGCGAACAAGAGTTCACAATCGACTCTGCTGACCAATACCCTGCGATCCTAGAAGAGCGCGGTAAAGTAATGGCAGATTACGAAGCGCGTAAAGCGATCATCCTTGCTGATTCGCAAAAAGCGGCAGCTGCGGTTGGCGGTACAGCTGACCTAGAAGATGACCTTGTTGAAGAAGTAACGTCTCTGGTTGAATGGCCAGTAGTACTGACAGCGAAGTTTGAAGAAGAATTCCTAAAAGTCCCTTCTGAAGCTTTGGTTTACACCATGAAGGGTGACCAAAAGTACTTCCCTGTTTACGATGACAACAAGAAGCTACTACCGAACTTCATCTTCGTATCGAACATCGAGTCTAAAGAGCCTCGTCACGTTATCGAAGGTAACGAGAAAGTGGTACGCCCACGTCTTGCTGATGCTGAATTCTTCTTCAACACAGACCGTAAGCGCCCGCTTATCGACCGTCTTGCTGAACTAGACCAGGCTATCTTCCAGAAGCAATTGGGTACTATCAAAGACAAAACAGACCGCATCACAGAGCTTGCAGGCTACATTGCTGAGCAAATCGATGCTGACGTTGAAAAGTCTAAGCGTGCTGGCCTACTGGCTAAGTGTGACCTAATGACCTCTATGGTATTCGAATTTACGGATACTCAAGGTGTGATGGGCATGCACTACGCGACTCACGACGGTGAAGACGAGCAAGTTGCACTGGCACTTTACGAGCAATACATGCCTCGTTTCGCGGGTGACGATCTACCAAGCACTGGTATCTCTTCAGCAGTAGCAATGGCAGACAAGCTAGACACTATCGTAGGTATCTTCGGTATTGGCCAAGCACCAAAAGGTTCTGACCCATTTGCACTTCGTCGTGCGTCTCTAGGTGTGCTACGTATCATCGTTGAAAACGGCTACAACCTAGACCTAACCGATCTGATCGGCAAAGCGAAAGAGCTACTAGGCGACAAGCTGACTAACAAAAACGTAGAAGCTGACGTTATCGACTTCATGCTAGGTCGTTTCCGCGCATGGTACCAAGATGCTGGTTTCAGCGTTGATATCATCCAAGCGGTACTAGCACGTCGTCCAACTAAGCCTGCTGACTTTGACCAACGTGTTAAAGCGGTTTCTCACTTCCGTGAACTGGAAGCAGCAGAAGCACTAGCAGCAGCGAACAAGCGTGTAGGTAATATCCTTGCGAAATTCGATGGCGAGCTACCAGCTGAAATCGACCTAACGCTTCTTCAAGAAGACGCAGAGAAAGCACTGGCTGAAAACGTTGAAGTAATGACGGAAGCACTAGAACCAGCATTCGCAACAGGTAACTACCAAGAAGCCCTAAGCAAGCTTGCTGATCTACGTGAACCAGTTGATGCATTCTTCGATAACGTAATGGTTATGGCTGATGACGAAGCGCTTAAGAAGAACCGTCTAACGCTACTGAACAACCTACGTAACCTGTTCCTACAGATTGCTGACATCTCTCTACTGCAAAAATAAGCACAAGTGAGACAATTACTCTAAGTCATACTCTGAGTAATTAACGGTAAACACCCAAAGGGAAGCGAAAGCTTCCCTTTTTGTTTTTGTGAACCAAGCATTTGTTTGTAGAGGTCTTATTGATTAACTGAATGAAACAGCACTCAGACTGTAGAGGGCATTGTTTGCTATAACTGACCTGTTTATTCAGGGGAAGGGAACAATGAAAAAAACAGTACTCGCGCTTTCAATACTCGCACTCAGCGCATGCAGCCAAACCAGTGACAACAACCTATTACTGACAATTGATAACGACACTGTCGTATTCGAATCATCCGGTAAAGGCACCGTGATTGCAGAACAGGAACTCGCGAAAGGTAGCTATACCTTCTCTATCAGCGATACTCAAAATACCTGTGGCACCAACTATGCGCTGGCTGAAGAAAACCGCATCAAATTCAATAAACCCCTTCGCCTAGACGACTGCGCCGAGAAGTCTGAATTAGATATCAAGATCTTTCGCGCTAACACCTATCAGTTTATGCTCAACCCACAAACCAATGAACTGACCGTTCAGATAAAGCCGAAGCAACAACAAGTACAAAGCTTTGCTTGTCCGGTTCCTAGTGACGAACCAACCATCATCGACGTTGCTCAAACCTTTGATGATGGCACCGTGGTTAGAGACGCTCTTTCAGGCAAACAAGTCACAGTAACGAATGGCAGCGTCACCATGCAGCCAGCAGAAAATAGCCAAGGTGTTCTGCTGCTTGAGAAAGTAGAACCAGAAACCAAAGCTGACTTTAGTTGGGATAACGCCACGGTTTACTTCGTAATGACTGACCGTTTCCACAATGGTAATCCTGATAACGACAACAGTTACGGTCGCAGCCAAGATGGACAAGACGAAATCGGCACCTTCCACGGTGGTGACTTGGCAGGCTTAACCGAAAAACTCGATTACATAGAATCACTCGGTGCTAATGCTATCTGGATAACGTCTCCGTTAGAGCAAATCCACGGCTGGGTTGGCGGCGGTGATCGAGGTGACTTCAAACACTACGGCTACCACGGCTACTACCATCAAGATTGGACCAAGCTCGATGACAACATGGGCACCGAAGACGAGCTAAAAACCTTCATCGATACCGCGCATAGCAAAGGCATTCGTGTTGTTTGGGATGTGGTAATGAACCACACCGGCTATGCGACGCTTGCCGACATGCAAGAGTTTGATTTTGGTAAGCTCAACCTAACTGACGAAGAAGCCAAACAAACACTTGGCGAAAACTGGACAGATTGGCAACCTGCCAAAGGTCAGAACTGGCACTACTTCAACAACTACATCTCTTACAGCGACAAAGAAGCGTGGGAAAAGTGGTGGGGCAAAGCTTGGCTACGCAGCGATATCGGCGCCTATGACTCTCCGGGCTACAATAACCTCACCATGTCTTTGGCGCATCTGCCCGATTTCAAAACAGAGTCGACAGAGACAATCGGGCTGCCTAATTTCTATCGCAATAAGTCCACCAGCGCGACCGATGAACTCAAAACACCTCGTAACCATTTAATCACTTGGTTATCGGATTGGGTGCGCGAATATGGTGTCGATGGTTTCAGGGTCGATACCGCTAAACACGTTGAACTCGAAGCATGGGCAGAACTGAAAGAGAGCACCAACCAGGCACTTGCCGAGTGGAAACAGAACAACCCAGACAAGGCCTTGGATGACTTACCCTTCTGGATGACTGGCGAAGTATGGGCACACAGCGTGGTCAAATCAGATTACTTCGCTAACGGATTTGATTCGATCATCAACTTTGAATTCCAGAGTGATATCGCACCAAAGGCGCTCAAGTGCCTATCCGATCTTGATGCTGATTACCTTCGATACGCAGAGAAGATCAACAACGACAGCGAGTTCAACGTACTGAGTTACCTTTCGTCTCACGACACCTCGCTATTCTGGACACAACATGGCAGTGACTTTGCAAAACAAACCAAAGCTGCAAACGCGTTGATGCTGGCTCCCGGTGCGGTACAGATCTATTACGGCGATGAAATCGCCCGAGACTTTGGCCCAACGGGTTCTGATCCAATGCAAGGCACACGCTCAGACATGCCTTGGGATCAAATCACTGGCGAACGTGCAGAGCTGCTAGAACACTGGCAAGCGCTTGGCCAATTCCGCCAACGCCACCCAGCCGTTGCTCAGGGTAAGCACATCATCCGTAACAGCAAGGGCTACTATGCGTTCGAACGCCAATACCAAGATGACAAGGTATTAGTCGTTTATACCGGTTCGAACTAAACCTTCATTAACATAAACACCAGAAACTAAAGGGGAAGCTTAGGCTTCTCCTTTTTTTATCGCTAAAGGTACGTTCAATAAGCAAGCTGTCACTCATTAACCAAACTTTATAGAAGTTTTTTACGTGTTAGAGCATTTGGCGCTATGCGTCGCAAAAACATTGCGGTATGTTCAAGGAATACACTGATGGCAGACATAAGGTCTGCCTTAATGACACGTAACAAGCAATCACAATGAATTAGGTAAAATTAGTAATGCAGTTCTCTAAGTTTGGCGAAAAGTTTAATCGATACTCTGGAATCACTCGTTTAATGGATGATTTGAATGATGGCCTGCGCACTCCTGGCGCTATCATGCTCGGTGGTGGCAACCCAGCCGCTATCCCTGCCATGCTCGATTACTTTAACCAAGCCAGTGCCGACATGCTCGCCAGTGGAGAACTCATCGCCGCCCTCGCCAACTACGATGGTCCGCAGGGTAAAGACAGCTTCATCAAATCGTTAGCGGCAATGCTGAAAGAGACCTACGGTTGGGACATCAGCGAGAAGAACATCAGCCTGACTAATGGCAGTCAAAGTGGCTTCTTCTACCTATTCAACCTGCTAGCAGGCCAACAGCCTGACGGCTCACATAAGAAAATCCTACTGCCGATCGCACCGGAATACATCGGCTACGGCGACGCGGGTATTGATGACGATATTTTTATCTCTTACCACCCAGAGATCGAACTGCTAGAAAACCGTCAGTTTAAATACCACGTTGATTTTGAACAACTAAAGGTTGATGACTCAGTCGCGGCTATCTGTGCATCTCGTCCAACCAACCCAACGGGTAACGTACTGACCGACGAAGAAGTGCGTAAACTGGATAAACTGGCGCGTGAAAACAACATCCCACTGCTGATCGACAATGCTTACGGCCTGCCGTTTCCTAACATCATCTTTGAAGATGTCGAACCGTTCTGGAATGAAAATACGATTCTATGCATGAGCCTTTCTAAGCTTGGTTTGCCGGGTGTGCGTTGCGGTATCGTAATTGCGAGTGAAGAAGTAACACAAGCATTGACCAACATGAATGGCATCATTAGCTTAGCGCCAAACAGTGTTGGCCCTGCAATTGCCAATCACATGATTGAAAAAGGCGATTTACTGCGCTTAAGTAGCGAGGTAATCAAACCTTTCTATAAAGATAAGTCACTACGTGCAGTTGAACTGTTACAAGACGCTATCGACGACCCTCGCTTCCGTATTCACAAGCCTGAAGGCGCTATCTTCTTATGGCTATGGTTTGATGAGCTGCCGATCACCACAATGGAACTGTACGACCGCCTTAAAGCTCGCGGCGTATTGATTGTTCCGGGTGAATACTTCTTTATCGGCCAAGAAGACGAGTGGGATCATGCTCACCAGTGCTTACGCATGAACTACGTACAAGATGATGAGGCGATGCAGAAAGGCATTGCTATCATTGCTGAAGAAGTGAAAAAGGCTTACTCAGAGCAGTAATAAGAGCTTTTAGCTTACCGCAGGTCAAATACAAAAAGAGCACCTCATTAGGTGCTCTTTCACTTTTACTTCCCGATATTTTTTAGCTCTAAGGAGCTAACAGTAATTAGCCTTCTAGTAGACTATTACCATTGATAGCAATCTTACGTGGTTGCATCGCTTCTGGGATTTCGCGTTCGAGGTCGATGTGAAGAAGACCATTTTCCATGCTTGCACCTACCACTTTTACGTAGTCAGCCAGTTGGAATTTACGCTCGAAATCGCGCTCTGCGATACCTTGGTATACGAAGGTTTTCTCTGCTTCTGCTTTACGCTCACCTTTCACAATTAGCATGTTCTCTTTCTGAGTCAGATCTAATTGGTCATCAGCAAAACCAGCGACTGCCATAGTAATACGGTAGTTGTTCTCGTCTTTTTGCTCGATGTTGTATGGAGGGTAACCGCCAGAAGAGTTCTTCGATGTATTCGCTTCCATCATGTTGAATAGACGATCGAAGCCGATTGCGTTGCGGTAAAGTGGAGTGAAATCTACAGTTCTCATAATGCTATCCTTTTAGTAAGCAATAGTCTTAGCTGCGAATTTTACTTGGATCTAACCTGTGTGTGACCCAGTAAACAGCTAAGAGATTCAATTCGCATTCCTCGGGTTTCACCTCTATTGGCGACAACGCTGGGACATGGCAATGAATCAATTTTTAAGTTGTGTGCTGCCAAAGTTATCCTCTATTGAGCGATACTTCGTTAGCGGTAATGAAGGTTCTGTTTCTTCTCTTGTAGAGCAAGACAGTCATCCTCTTCACAAATAGATATATGGATTGAGCAAAATAGTTTCAAGGGGTTATTTTCAATTATTTTTGCAACTCAATATTTTTCAATATCTTACAAACATAAAAAAGCACCATCCAAAGGATAGTGCTTTAAAATGATTTTAGTTTTTTGAGACGAAGCTATTTGGCTTTAGTTCAAGGAAGAGGCGCGGAGCATACGAATGTATGTGAGCACCTCTGACACAGAAATTAAGCCAAAGAGCGAAGTATCAAAGAGACTAAACGTCTAGGTTTGCTACTTTCAGTGCATTCTCTTCGATGAAGTTACGACGAGGTTCAACTTGGTCACCCATTAGCGTCGTAAACAACAAATCAGCACCAACAGCGTCTTCAATTGTTACTTGCATCATACGGCGAGTTTCAGGATCCATTGTGGTTTCCCAAAGTTGATCCGGGTTCATCTCGCCTAGACCTTTGTATCGCTGTAGGCTTAGACCACGACGAGACTCTTTCACTAACCAGTTCAGAGCATCAACGAAGCTAGAAACTTCTTGAGTACGCTCACCACGCTTAATGTAAGCGCCTTCTTCAATCAAGCCATCAAGAGCTTCAGAAAGATCCGCTAGCTTACCAAACTCTTTAGAGTTAATAAGATCGATGCTTAGTAGGTGTTCATGAGTCACACCATGAGTACGAACCACAATCTTAGGAACGCTTAAGCCTAGCTCTTCGTGTTTTTCAACTTCAAGGCTGTATTGGCTTGCACCTACTTCTTTCGCGTTTAGCTGTTCAACAAGCTGCTTACCCCAAGCTTCAACTGCCGCGTCATCATGACACTGCTCGGCCGTTAGACGAGGAACGTAAATCAGTTCGTGAACCAATGCGCGTGGGTAACGGCGGCTCATACGATCAACAAGCTTGATGCCTGCATTGTATTGCTGAACAAGCTTCTCTAAACCTTCACCTGCAAATGCTGGCGCTTCAGGGTTTACGTGCAGTTCTGCGTTGTCTAAAGCCAAAGATACTTGATACTGGTTCATCGCATCTTCATCTTTAATGTACTGCTCTTGCTTACCTTTCTTCACTTTGTAAAGTGGCGGTTGAGCAATGTAGATGTAGCCACGTTCAATCAGCTCTGGCATTTGACGGTAGAAGAACGTCAGTAGCAGGGTACGGATGTGAGAACCATCGACATCGGCATCGGTCATGATGATGATGTTGTGGTAACGCAGTTTATCTGGGTTGTATTCGTCACGACCAATACCACAACCAAGAGCGGTGATTAGCGTTGCTACTTCTTGAGAAGACAGCATTTTATCGAAACGTGCTTTCTCTACGTTAAGGATTTTACCTTTCAGCGGTAGGATTGCTTGGTTCTTACGGTTACGCCCCTGCTTAGCTGAACCGCCAGCAGAGTCTCCTTCCACAATATATAGTTCAGACAGTGCAGGATCTTTTTCCTGACAGTCAGCAAGCTTACCAGGAAGACCCGCTAAATCTAATGCGCCTTTACGACGAGTCATTTCACGAGCTTTACGCGCTGCATCACGAGCACGTGCTGCATCAATAATTTTAGAACAAACTGTTTTCGCTTCACCTGGGTTCTCAATAAGGAACTCAGACAACTTCTCACCCATTGTAGATTCAACGGCAGACTTCACTTCTGAAGAAACCAGCTTATCTTTAGTTTGGCTTGAGAACTTAGGATCAGGCACTTTAACAGAAACAATCGCCGTCAGACCTTCACGAGCATCATCACCAGAGGTCGCAGTCTTCGCTTTCTTAGAGAAGCCTTCCTTGTCCATGAAGCTGTTCAGAGTACGCGTTAGCGCCGCACGGAAACCTGCTAAGTGAGCACCACCATCGCGTTGAGGGATGTTGTTGGTGAAACAGTAGATGTTTTCTTGGTAGCCGTCATTCCACTGCATCGCAACTTCAACGGTAATACCGTCTTCGCGCTCAGAGTTAAAGTGGAAGATTTTTTGGATGATTGGCGTTTTGTTAGTATTAAGGTGTTCAACAAACGCTTGGATACCGCCTTCGTATTCGAAGTGATCCATTTTGTCTTCTTCGCGCTCGTCAATTAGCTTAATTGATACACCTGAGTTCAAGAATGATAGCTCACGTAGACGCTTAGCTAAAATGTCGTAATGGAACTCGATGTTAGTGAAGGTTTCTTCACTCGGCCAGAAACGAATCTCTGTACCTGTTTTATCCGTGTCACCGATAACCGCTAGTGGCGCTTGAGGCTCACCGTGGCTGTAGGTTTGAGTGTGGATTTTGCCACCGCGGTGGATAGTAAGAGTAACTTGCTTAGAAAGTGCGTTAACTACTGAAACACCAACACCGTGCAGACCACCAGATACCTTGTACGAGTTATCATCGAACTTACCACCAGCGTGAAGAACCGTCATGATTACTTCGGCTGCAGATACGTTTTCTTCTGGGTGCAATTCTGTTGGAATACCACGGCCGTCATCGCTCACAGACACAGAACTATCTTCATGGATAGTTACAATGATGTCATTACAGTGACCAGCTAGCGCTTCATCAATAGAGTTATCTACCACCTCAAAAACCATGTGGTGCAGACCGGTACCATCATCCGTGTCGCCAATGTACATTCCAGGACGCTTACGTACCGCATCCAGACCCTTCAGTACTTTAATACTCGATGAATCGTAATTATCTGACATAGTTACTCTCTGACTAATTATCCTTGCTCTATTTTGCCATGTTCCACATGAAACATCCTGCTATTTTCGTCATGCATATCTGCAATCTGATCAGCGGTAATAGAGCTTACAAAAACTTGAGCCTGGGTCGCCTTTAAACACTCAGCAAGACGTGCTCGGCGTTGGCTATCTAATTCGGAAGCGAAGTCATCTATCAAATAGATGCACTGCTTACCTGTCATTTGAGTGAGGTGTTGCCCTTGTGCTACTCGTAGCGCGCACACCATCAACTTCAATTGACCTCGTGACAAGACATCTTCCACTGGAGTGCCGTTCACTTTTATCTTCAGATCCGCTTTGTTTGGCCCACTAAAGGTGTAACCAAGCTGCTGATCCCTTTCAAAATTCTTTTCTAATATATCGGCGTACGGGGTGTCTTTGTCCCAGCCACGATAGTAGTTAATCTTTATCTCAAACTCAGGAAGGAAGGTCGCACAGATTTCTTCGGCGACTTCTTTGAGCTGATCAACGTAGGTGGCACGCCACTGACTGATGCTTTCTGCTAAACGGGCCAATTCTTGGTCCCAATAGCTCAGCTCTCGATAGTGCGTTGCCGTTTTCAATAAGGCGTTTCGCTGCTTATTGAGGCGCTTTACCCTGCCCCACGCATCATAAAAGCCCGACTCACTGTGGAAGACTCCCCAATCAATGAATGCTCGGCGATGCTTAGGTCCATCGGTTAGTAAATCAAACCCTTCAGGGTGAATCAACTGCAAAGGTAAGACTTGAGCTAACTGAGCCAACTTTTGCCCAGTTTGACCGCTTATTTTAACCTCTGTCGTGCCATCGCGCTGCTTATTAATGCCAATTGGCAGCTCAAATTGATCCGAGGTCATAAAACGGCCATGTACAAACAGCTCACTACACTCGTTTTGTATGATACGACCGGTAAGTGAACTCTTGAATGAGCGACCATGTCCGAGCAGATACACAGCTTCAAGGACACTGGTTTTGCCGCTTCCGTTAGCCCCTATAAGAAAGTTAAAGCCTGATGACGGTTGAATGTCACAGGCTTCAATATTTCTAAACTGCTTAACGATTAAGCGCGATAAAGGCATAACGTCTTCATATTAATCTTCAATCACGACTCGGTAGGTCAACATAGGGCTGCTTATAAGCGAATTGGCATAACAACGTACATCGCGCTGTCATCTTGTGCGTTCTCGATAAGAGCACTCGCATTGGCGTCTGACATTGAGATGCGAACCTGTTCACAACGCAGTGTGTTCAGAACATCCAATACGTAGCTTACGTTGAAGCCAATCTCTAGCGCGTCACCGTCGAAGTTAACATCGAGTACTTCTTCTGCTTCTTCTTGCTCTGGGTTGTTCGCGGTAATGCGCATCTCGCTATCCGCAAGGTTAACGCGAACACCACGGAATTTTTCATTCGATAGAATCGCAGCACGAGAAAATGCTGAACGTAATTCATCACAGCCAGCTTCAAGTGTCTTGGTGGTATTTTGCGGCATTACGCGGCGATAATCAGGGAAACGACCATCAACCAGCTTAGAAGTGAAGACATAGTTGTTCACTTCAGCTCGCACGTTAGAGTTACCAATTTGCAGTGTTACTGGCTGTTCAGGTGCATCCAATAGCTTCACTAACTCTTGAACACCTTTACGAGGAACAATGATCTGCTTCTGAGCAAAATCCGCACCCAGTTGTGCTTGAGATACTGCCATACGGTGACCATCGGTCGCTACGCTGCGCAGGATAGAGCCTTCAATCTCAAACAACATACCGTTGAGGTAGTAACGAACATCTTGGTTCGCCATTGAGAATTGTGTTTTCTCGATAAGACCGCGAAGTTCAGCTTGTGTCACTGACACTTCAACTTCACTGCTCCAGTCTTCAATATTTGGAAAATCTGCCGCAGGTAATGTTGCTAAAGAGAAGCGGCTACGACCAGAGCGAACCTGAATACGGTCACCATCCAATACCACCGTGATCACTGAGTTATCTGGCAATCCACGGCAGATATCTAGGAATTTACGTGAAGGTACGGTAATGCTACCCGCTTCGAAATCACCTTCAAGCGTTACACGGCTGATCAGTTCAACTTCTAGATCCGTCGCTGTCATCGACAACACGTTATCTTCTACTTTAATCAGTAGGTTTCCTAGAATTGGAAGCGTTGGCCTGCCACCGAGTGCGCCAGATACTTGTTGTAATGGCTTAATCAGGTGACTACGTTCAATGGTAAATTTCATATCTTGCTCTTACGGTCTAAATGGCACTGCGTAATAGTACGTGGCCAAGATTCTGCTTATTAAGGTTAAGAATACTGTGTATTAAGAAGAAAGGGTACGAATCAAGTTCGAATAATCTTCTTTAATGTCGTGGCTCTCTTCACGCAGCTGAGCAATCTTACGACAAGCATGCAGTACCGTCGTGTGGTCACGACCACCGAATGCATCGCCAATCTCAGGCAAGCTGTGGTTTGTTAGCTCTTTCGCCAGTGCCATCGCCAATTGACGTGGACGAGCAACAGAACGAGAACGACGCTTAGACAATAGATCAGCGACTTTGATTTTGTAGTACTCGGCTACTGTCTTTTGAATGTTATCAATAGTGACCAGTTTTTCTTGCAGTGCAAGTAGGTCACGCAGTGCTTCACGCACGAAGTCGATCGTGATCGGGCGGCCAGTGAAGTTTGCATTCGCAATAACACGGTTCAATGCGCCTTCCAGTTCACGAACGTTAGAGCGTAGACGCTTGGCAATAAAGAACGCCACTTCATCCGCAAGGTGAATTTGGTGGTCTTCGGCTTTCTTCATCAAGATCGCAACACGTGTCTCAAGCTCTGGTGGCTCAATCGCTACCGTCAAACCCCAGCCGAAACGAGATTTAAGACGATCTTCTACCCCGTTGATCTCTTTTGGATAACGGTCAGACGTTAGGATGATCTGTTGATTGCCTTCAAGCAGCGCGTTAAAGGTATGGAAGAACTCTTCTTGAGAACGCTCTTTATTAGCAAAGAATTGGATATCATCGATAAGCAATGCATCAACACTACGGTAGTAGCGCTTAAATTCTTCGATCGCGTTGTTTTGGAGCGCTTTCACCATGTCTTGAACAAAGCGCTCTGAGTGCATGTAAACCACTTTAGCATTCGGCTTATTATCAACAATGGCGTTACCCACCGCATGCAACAAGTGCGTTTTACCTAAACCAGTGCCGCCGTATAGGAACAACGGGTTGTAGGCTGTACCTGGGTTATCAGAAACCTGACGTGCCGCAGCCAAACCGAGTTGGTTCGACTTACCTTCAACAAAGTTATTGAACTTATGTTTTGGGTTCACGTTTGAGCGGTGATTCAAGTCAACCGCGACAGGCTCTTCATCACGCCAGATATTATGGACAGGTTTGCGAGCTTGTAATTGCGCAGGTGCTGATGACTCAGCGGCCACATCAGCTGCAGTGCGAGTCTGAGTTGGTGTCGGTGTCGCAGGCTTTGGTGCAATCACACGCTTGCTTCCCACTTCAAAATGAAGATGTGGGATATCGTTACCGCAATATTCTTGCAGCAGACGGTTAATGCTATTTAGATACTTATCACGAACCCAATCGAGTACGAAACGGTTCGGTGCAAATAGAGTTAGAGTATTGTCATTGAGTTCCGCTTGTAACGGACGAACCCACATACTGAATTCTGTAGCTGGTAACTCTTCTTGAAGCTGTTGCAAACACTGCAACCAAAGCGAAGATGACACGGTGCCCTCACTCTATTTAAAGTAATATGAAATGACCGCTAATTTTACCTGTTGATAAGTCAGATCACCAGCAATTGATCACAGATCCAGTGAATAAGATCCAAGTTATTCACAATAAATTTGTAATTTATCGGTGGATCCACACATCTTGCCCCTAATTTACTCACACAATGATCCACTTATGCCCGGATCCTTGCTAGTTATCCCCAAATCGGGAATTCAATCTGGTTATGGTTAATAACATCTGGTTATTTATTCTAGTGAGCATTTTCCCAGTAACATCCAAACCCATAAATATAAGGAGTTACCAAATGAATAACTGGATTAAGGCTGCAATTGCGGCTATCGCACTCTCTGCTGCTACTGTTCAAGCTGCGACTGAAGTTAAAGTCGGCATGTCTGGTCGCTATTTCCCGTTTACGTTCGTTAAACAAGACCAGCTACAGGGTTTTGAAGTGGATTTATGGGATGAGATCGGTAAGCGTAACGATTACAAGGTTGAATACGTAACGGCAAACTTCTCTGGTCTGTTTGGTCTTCTTGAAACGGGTCGCATCGATACCATTTCAAACCAAATTACAATGACGGATGCACGTAAAGCGAAATACCTATTCGCAGACCCATACGTAGTAGACGGCGCACAAATTACCGTTCGTAAAGGTAATGACAGCATTAAAGGCATCGAAGACCTTGATGGCAAGACGGTTGCGGTAAACCTAGGCTCAAACTTTGAACAACTGCTTCGCAGCTACGACAAAGATGGCAAGATCAATGTAAAAACCTACGATACAGGTATTGAACATGACGTGGCACTGGGTCGTGCCGATGCATTCGTAATGGATCGCCTATCAGCACTAGAGCTTATCAAGAAGACTGGTCTACCATTACAACTAGCAGGTCAGCCATTCGAAACAATTGAAAACGCTTGGCCTTTCGTCGACAACGATAACGGCAAAAAACTGCAAGCAGAAGTAAATGAAGCATTAGCAGCAATGCGCGCAGATGGTACGCTAGAAAGTATCTCTCAGAAATGGTTTGGTGCGGACATTACTCAGAAGTAATTAATCACTTTCTCCATTCAAGGCCCACTGCTTTATACAGCGGTGGGCTTTTTGCTTTTGTGCACTGATTAAAAAACCTGATACAACAGTACTTACATATAGAACAACACTGCCAATAAAAATACGAGATAGATTATGGGATTTGACTTTAATTACATGCTAGAGCTGTTGCCAATACTACTGAAGTATTTAGGCACCACGATGGAGATGGCGACCTGGGGCTTGTTCTTTGCTCTGATCCTGTCTCTGATACTGGCGAATATTCGTGTATTCAAAATCCCAGTGCTCGACCAACTGAGCCAGCTGTACATTAGCTTCTTCCGAGGCACACCACTGTTGGTGCAGCTGTTCCTCCTTTATTACGGCTTACCACAAGTCTTCCCGTGGATGGTTGGGTTGGATGCCTTCAGCGCCGCTGTGATTGGCTTAACCCTGCACTTTGCCGCGTATATGGCAGAAAGTATTCGTGCCGCGATTATCGGTATTGATCGCAGCCAGATGGAAGCCAGCCTTTCGGTCGGTATGACAACCAGCCAAGCGATGCGCCGAGTGATCTTACCGCAAGCAACTCGCGTGGCACTGCCGTCGTTGATGAACTACTTCATCGATATGATCAAGTCGACTTCACTTGCCTTCACCCTAGGTGTCGCCGAAATCATGGCTAAAGCTCAGATGGAGGCTTCTTCAAGTTTCCGCTTCTTCGAGGCTTTCTTAGCAGTCGCACTGATTTACTGGGGCGTGGTGGTTATCCTCACTCGTATTCAAATTTGGGCCGAAGTGAAACTGAATAAGGCGTATGTACGATGATCAAATTACAAAATATCCACAAGCAGTTTGGTGACACCGAAGTTTTGAAAGGGATCGACCTAGAAATCAAACAAGGTGAGATAATTGTCATCATAGGTTCAAGTGGTACGGGTAAATCTACCCTACTGCGTTGTGTGAATTTTCTAGAGCAAGCCGATCAAGGCACGATTTCGATTGATGATATCAAGGTTGATACTCAGAAACACACTAAGGCAGAGGTGCTTGCACTGCGTCGTAAGACCGGTTTTGTGTTCCAAAACTATGCACTGTTCGCTCACCAAACCGCGAGACAGAATATTGCTGAAGGTTTAATTACCGTTCGTGGTTGGAAAAAACAGCAAGCCCATGAAAAAGCACAACAAATACTTGATGATATTGGCTTAGGTGACAAAGGTGATAGCTACCCAGCCGCGCTCTCTGGTGGCCAGCAACAACGGGTGGGTATTGGCCGTGCAATGGCACTACAACCCGAGCTTTTACTGTTTGATGAGCCGACTTCAGCGCTCGATCCTGAGTGGGTTGGCGAAGTGCTTAACCTAATGAAAAAACTGGCAAATCAGCATCAAACCATGCTGGTGGTTACCCATGAAATGCAGTTCGCGAGAGAGGTCGCAGACCGAGTGATCTTCATGGCTGACGGTCATATTATCGAGCAGGGATCTCCACAGGATATTTTTGGTAATCCACAGGATCCTAAATTAAAAAAATTCTTAAATAAGGTTGGGATCGACTAAGGATCCTTGTGATTTTAGTTATTCTACGTATAATCCCCCGACCGGAATTTTAGTTAACCCAATCATTGACACTTTTTGTGACAGTGATTACAATTCCGCCTCTTTGTTGAGAGGCGTCGGTTTTCCTTTCTTATATAAAGAAGAGAAAAAATGCCCACGCCGGGTTTAACAAAAACCTAAAACTACTGATCAGTAAGGTAATTACAATGAAACGCACTTTTCAACCTACAGTTCTAAAGCGTAAGCGTACTCACGGTTTCCGTGCTCGCATGGCTACTAAGAACGGTCGCGCAACAATCAATGCACGTCGTGCAAAAGGCCGTAAGCGTCTTTCTAAGTAATCTTTGATTATTTTGAATAAGCTAGCCTTCGGTCGGGAGTTACGCTTGTTAACTCCCGAACATTATCAAAATGTCTTCAAGCAAGCTCATCGAGCTGGCTCCCCTCATTTCACCATCATTGCCCGAAATAACTCTCTTTCAAATCCTCGTCTTGGATTAGCCGTTCCGAAAAAGCAGATTAAAACCGCCGTGGGTCGTAACCGATTCAAGCGTCTTACTCGTGAAAGCTTTCGTAACACTCAACACAAACTTCCTAACAAAGATTTTGTTGTAATCGCTAAGAAGAGCGCGCAAGATTTAAGCAATGAAGAAATGTTCAAGCTACTCGACAAATTATGGCTTCGCCTGTCTCGCCCTTCGCGTGGATAGCGCTAATACCCATCTATTTTTATAGATGGTTTATTAGTCCACTCATCGGCCCACGCTGCCGATTTACTCCAACCTGCTCTTTATATGCGATAGAAGCGTTGAAAGCTCACGGTTTTGTAAAAGGGTGTTGGTTATCAGGCAAACGTCTATTAAAATGCCATCCTTTGAACGAAGGGGGCTTTGACCCCGTTCCACCAGTCCAAAAACAAGACAGAGATAAATAACGATGGATTCTCAACGTAATATCCTGTTAATCGCATTGGCTTTGGTTTCTTTCCTACTGTTCCAACAATGGAACGTAGCTCAGAATCCAGCACCACAAGCGGTTGAGCAGGCACAATCTGGCAGCACCCTACCAGCGCCATCTTATGCAGATGATCTAGACCCGGCTCCTGGTCAAGTTGCTTCTTCTGCTAAAACTATCACAGTAACAACTGATGTACTGACTCTGTCAATTGATACGGTTGGTGGTGATGTCGTTAAAGCAAACCTAAACGATTACTCTGCTGAGTTCGATTCTGAAGATACGTTTGTTCTTCTTAAAAACGAACCAGGTCACCAATTTATCGCACAAAGCGGTCTAGTGGGTCCTCAAGGTATCGATTTAAGCAGCACAAACCGCCCAAGCTACACAGTTTCAGCAGACAGCTTCACGCTTGCTGATGGTCAGGATGAACTACGCATCCCGATGACTTACCAAGCGAACGGCCTTGATTACACGAAAACATTCATCCTTAAGCGTGGCAGCTACGCAATGGATGTTGAATACGATGTAGTCAACAACTCTGGTAACAACGCGACATTCGGCATGTACGCTCACCTGCGTCAGAACGTAATGGATGACGGCGGTAGCCTAACAATGCCAACTTACCGTGGTGGTGCTTACTCTACGGAAGATACGCGTTACAAAAAATACAGCTTCGACGACATGCAAGATCGCAACCTGTCTCTTAACCTAGCAAACGGTCAAGGTTGGGCAGCGATGATTCAGCACTACTTTGCAAGTGCATGGATCCCACGCGACGAAGCAGGCAGCAACCTTTACACTCGTGTAATTGGTAACCTTGGCGACATCGGTGTTCGCATGCCGAACAAAACCATCGCTACTGGCGACGAAGCAAACTTCAAAGCAACGCTTTGGGTTGGTCCTAAACTTCAAGACCAAATGGCTGCTGTTGCACCTAACCTAGACCTAGTAGTTGACTACGGTTGGTTATGGTTCATTGCTAAACCACTTCATACTCTGCTTTCGTTCATTCAAGGCATCGTTGTGAACTGGGGTCTGGCAATCATCTGTCTAACTTTCATCGTTCGTGGTGCTATGTACCCACTAACGAAAGCTCAGTACACGTCTATGGCGAAAATGCGTATGCTTCAGCCTAAGCTGACTGCAATGCGTGAGCGTATCGGCGACGACCGTCAACGCATGAGCCAAGAAATGATGGAGCTTTACAAGAAAGAGAAAGTAAACCCACTAGGTGGCTGTTTACCTATCCTTCTGCAAATGCCTATCTTCATTTCGCTATACTGGGCACTAATGGAGTCTGTTGAACTGCGTCACTCACCGTTCTTCGGTTGGATTACTGACCTTTCAGCACAAGACCCATACTACATCTTGCCACTTCTGATGGGGGCTTCAATGTTCCTAATCCAGAAGATGAGCCCGACAACTGTAACGGATCCAATGCAGCAGAAGATCATGACCTTTATGCCGGTTATGTTCACATTCTTCTTCCTGTTCTTCCCTTCAGGTCTGGTTCTATACTGGCTAGTATCGAACATCGTAACTCTGATTCAGCAAACGCTTATCTACCGCGCGCTGGAAAAGAAAGGCTTACATTCTAAGTAAGTTCGATAATAGAAAGAGACAAAGAAAGGCGACCAAAAGGTCGCCTTTTTGTTTTTAGCTGATTACAATTCAGCTAATTGATTAATCGTGAGCGCCCCTTTTTGGCTTTCACATGCTAGCAGGCACAACTATGACTACAGATACGATTGTTGCTCAAGCGACTGCACCCGGCCGTGGCGGCGTCGGTATTATTCGCGTTTCAGGCCCACAAGCAGCCCAAGTTGCGCTTGAAGTTACCGGCAAAGTACTGAAACCACGTTACGCTGAGTACACCCCTTTTAAATCTCACGATGGTTTAGAGCTAGACCAAGGCATCGCGCTTTACTTTCCTAACCCGCACTCGTTTACCGGTGAAGACGTATTAGAGCTACAAGGCCACGGCGGCCCTGTGGTAATGGATATGCTCATCAAGCGCATCCTCGCGATTCCAGGGCTACGCGCAGCACGCCCTGGTGAGTTCTCGGAGCGTGCCTTCTTGAACGACAAGATGGATTTAACCCAAGCAGAAGCGATTGCTGACCTCATTGATGCCAGTTCAGAAGAAGCGGCGAAATCAGCTCTGCAATCGTTGCAAGGTGAGTTCTCGAAACGCATTAATACGCTGGTGGACTCTCTGATTCACTTACGCATCTATGTTGAAGCCGCTATCGACTTCCCAGAAGAAGAGATTGATTTCCTTGCTGACGGTAAAGTAAGTGCTGACTTACAAGCTATCATCGACAACCTCGAAGCGGTTCGCCAAGAAGCCAATCAAGGTGCCATCATGCGTGAAGGTATGAAGGTGGTGATTGCAGGTCGTCCTAATGCCGGTAAGTCGAGCTTACTGAATGCATTATCGGGTAAAGACTCCGCGATTGTGACTGATATTGCAGGTACAACCCGTGATGTACTTCGTGAACATATCCATATTGATGGTATGCCACTGCACATTATTGATACCGCAGGCCTGCGTGAAGCCTCGGATGAAGTCGAAAAAATCGGTATTGAACGCGCTTGGGAAGAAATTGCTCAAGCCGATCGCGTTTTATTTATGGTCGATGGCACCACTACCGATGCAACCGACCCGAAAGATATCTGGCCAGATTTCGTTGATCGTCTGCCGAATAACATCGGAATGACCGTGATTCGTAACAAAGCCGATCAAACCGGTGAAGATCTCGGGATTTGCCATGTTAATGATCCAACTCTGATTCGACTATCAGCAAAGACGGGACAAGGCGTTGATGCACTACGTAATCACTTAAAAGATTGCATGGGCTTTGCTGGTGGCAATGAAGGTGGCTTCATGGCACGTCGTCGCCACTTAGATGCCCTAGAACGCGCATCTGAGCATCTAGATATTGGCCAGCAACAGCTCGAAGGCTATATGGCAGGGGAAATCTTGGCAGAAGAACTGCGTATAACGCAGCAACACCTTAACGAGATTACTGGTGAATTCAGTTCCGATGACCTACTCGGCCGTATCTTCACCTCTTTCTGTATTGGTAAATAACCTTTAAAGGCCGGCTCATGCTGGCCTTTTTCTTTAGTAAGGACAGCTTAATGATCCACATTATTACAGGCAGCACCTTAGGTGGTGCAGAGTACGTTGGCGATCACCTTAATGATCTTCTTGAAGAGCAAGGCCACGAGATCACCCTTCATAATCAGCCTGAATTCGATGATATTCCCCAACAAGGCTTTTGGTTGCTGGTGACTTCAACTCATGGTGCGGGTGAATTTCCAGATAATATTAAGCCGTTTATCGACGCATTGACCCAGCAATCTCCAGATTTAAGCCCGGTTCGCTTTGCTGTCGTGGCGCTTGGTGATTCGAGTTACGATACCTTCTGTTTGGCGGGAAAATCAGTCCACAGCCAGATGAAAGAGCTCGGTGCTCAGCCTATTTCTGACTGTTTTACCATCGATGTATTGGAAACTCCGGTACCAGAAGACGCAGCAGAAGCTTGGTTCAACGATCATAGCGACCAGTTTTAACCTCTCTCCTCTCTCAAAAAGCGGCTTATGCCGCTTTTTTTGTCTCTGAACATCGTGATTGTGAATAACTTTTTTTCAAAAACATCGAAAATTAGCGATCTATTTTCAATTTCTTCTGTGGATAAGATCATACATATACGGTGATTAACCTATAGTTATTCAAATAACAAGTTTTAGGCTAATTTCCTCCTGTGAATAAGTAGCCATTTTGATCCCAGCTAATCCTCATCCTGATCAAAGTTAGATCACATCATTTGATCCAAAAAAGATCCATGATCTTGTTGATCATTTTCGACTTATCCACAGATAACCTCGATCCTAATAATAGATCTAATAAAAGATCTCCTTAAAGATCTTATCTATATTAATTAAAAACAGCTTTTTCGAAAAATCCCAAAAACGTTTTCTCAGGCTATGAAAACAGGTAGAATATCGCTCCTTTTTATCAATCTAGAAAACGTTTGAATACCTGAGGTCGGTTCATGCTTTATCACGAAAAATTTGACGTCATCGTTGTTGGTGGTGGCCATGCAGGAACGGAAGCCGCACTCGCATCTGCACGTACTGGTCAAAGTACGTTATTACTTACTCATAATATCGATACACTAGGACAAATGTCTTGTAACCCAGCCATTGGCGGGATCGGTAAGGGCCACTTGGTAAAAGAGGTCGATGCAATGGGTGGATTAATGGCGCAAGCTATTGATCATGCAGGTATTCAGTTCAGAACATTGAACGCATCAAAAGGCCCTGCGGTTCGTGCTACTCGTGCACAAGCTGACCGCGCACTGTACAAAGCCTTTGTTCGTAACGTTCTTGAAAACACGCCAAACCTGACTTTGTTCCAACAGTCGGTTGATGACTTGATCGTTGAACAGGATCAAGTGGTAGGTGTGGTAACGCAGATGGGCCTTAAGTTCCGCGCAAGCGCTGTGGTTCTGACTGTGGGCACATTCCTAGGCGGCAAGATCCATATTGGTATGGAAAGTTCTTCAGGTGGCCGTGCTGGTGATCCACCATCGATCGCACTGGCTGACCGTCTTCGTGATCTTCCATTCCGAGTTGATCGCCTGAAAACAGGTACTCCTCCTCGTATCGATGCGCGTAGCGTTGATTTTTCTGAGCTTGAGGTTCAGCACGGTGATAACCCGACGCCTGTTTTCTCGTTCATGGGCAGCCGAGCTCAACAACCTCGTCAAATTCCATGTTACATCACGCATACCAATGAAAATACGCATGACGTAATTCGTGCCAACCTTGATCGCAGCCCTATGTACGCGGGTGTGATTGAAGGCATTGGCCCTCGTTACTGCCCTTCGATTGAAGACAAAGTAATGCGTTTTGCTGACAAGAACAGTCACCAAATTTTTATTGAGCCAGAAGGTCTAACGACTCACGAGCTATACCCGAATGGTATCTCTACCAGTCTGCCGTTTGATGTACAGGTTCAAATTGTTCGTTCGATGAAGGGCTTTGAAAATGCTCATATCGTTCGCCCTGGCTATGCGATTGAGTACGATTTCTTTGATCCTCGCGACCTTAAGCTGACTTACGAAACTAAGTTTATCAAAGGTCTATTCTTTGCGGGTCAAATCAACGGTACCACTGGCTATGAAGAAGCGGCTGCACAAGGCTTGATGGCCGGTCTGAATGCAAGTTTGTTTACTCAAGGCAAAGAAGGCTGGAGTCCACGTCGTGACCAAGCTTACATGGGCGTGCTTATCGACGACCTATCTACCATGGGTACCAAAGAACCTTACCGCATGTTTACGTCTCGCGCGGAATACCGTCTGCTGCTTCGTGAAGACAACGCCGATATCCGCTTGACTGAAAAGTCGCGTGAACTTGGCCTTGTTGATGACGCTCGTTGGGCTCGTTTCAACGAGAAGATGGAAAACATGGAGAAGGAGCGTCAACGTCTGAAAGAGACTTGGATTAATCCAAAATCTGAAGATATTGATCAACTGAACCAAATTCTGAAAACACCAATGTCTCGTGAAGCGAGCGGTGAAGATCTTCTTCGTCGCCCTGAAATGACTTATTCACAGTTAACCGCATTGGATCGTTTTGGTCCTGCACTGGAAGATCAACAAGCGTCTGAGCAAGTTGAGATCCAAGTGAAGTACGATGGTTACATTCAGCGTCAACAAGACGAAATTGAAAAATCACTGCGTCATGAAAACACCAAACTGCCTGCTGATATCGATTACAGCAAGGTAAAAGGACTTTCTAACGAAGTGGTTCTTAAACTAACGACAGCTAAGCCTGACTCAATTGGTATTGCTTCGCGAATTTCAGGTATCACACCTGCAGCAATCTCAATTCTGTTGGTTTACTTGAAAAAACACGGCCTGTTGAAAAAAGGTGAGGAAGCATAATGAGCGCATTACGCGAAAAACTGGATCACCTTATTGGCCAGACTGAACTTGAAGTATCTGAAAAACAACGTGGCCAGTTGGTTGGCTACGTTGAGTTACTGAACAAGTGGAACAAAGCTTATAACCTAACATCAGTTCGTGACCCACAAGAAATGATGGTGAAACATATCTTAGATAGCATCATTGTTAGCACTCACTTACAAGGTAAGCGCTTTATCGATGTGGGTACGGGACCTGGTCTTCCTGGGATTCCGCTCTCAATCATGAATCCAGACTGCGAGTTTTACTTGCTAGACAGCCTAGGTAAGCGTATTCGTTTTATCAAACAGGTGATTCATGAGCTGGGTATCGACAACGTGGTACCGGTTCAAAGTCGCGTTGAAGAATTTCAACCAGAAGAAAAGTTTGATGCAGTGCTCAGTCGTGCATTTGCGTCAATGACAGACATGGTAGAGTGGTGTCACCATTTACCTAAAGAGCAATCCGGTGTATTTTTGGCTCTTAAGGGACAACATCCTAGAGACGAAATCGACCTGTTACCTGAATGGTGTTCAGTGACAGACATTAAAGCTTTGCAAGTGCCAGAGCTTGATGGAGAGCGTCATCTAGTTACTTTATCGCGTCAGGGATAATCAGCGAGGCCATAGTGGGTAGAATCGTAGCAATTGCCAACCAGAAGGGTGGCGTAGGAAAAACAACAACTTGCATTAATTTAGCAGCATCAATGGCGGCAACAAAACGCAAGATATTGGTTGTTGACCTCGATCCTCAAGGTAATGCCACTATGGCGAGCGGTGTCGACAAGTATCAAGTTGAAGCAACAGCTTACGATTTGTTGGTTGAAGACACCCCATTTGATGAGGTGGTTTGCCGGAGTACATCTGGCAATTATGACCTCATCGCCGCGAACGGTGATGTTACTGCGGCAGAAATCAAGCTGATGGAAGTGTTTGCTCGTGAAGTTCGTTTAAAAAATGCACTCGAACCCATTCGCAATAACTATGATTTCATCTTTATTGATTGTCCGCCCTCATTAAACCTTCTTACAATCAACGCGATGGCTGCGGCCGACTCCGTATTGGTTCCTATGCAATGTGAATACTTTGCTTTGGAAGGTTTGACTGCGTTGATGGATACCATCAGTAAACTCGCTGCGGTAGTAAACGAGAATCTTAAGATCGAAGGTCTTCTACGTACTATGTACGATCCTCGTAACCGCTTATCGAACGAAGTATCTGATCAACTCAAAAAACATTTTGGTAGCAAAGTCTACCGAACTGTTATCCCTAGAAATGTGCGTCTGGCAGAAGCGCCTAGTCATGGCAAGCCAGCAATGTACTACGACAAATATTCCGCAGGAGCGAAGGCATATCTTGCTCTTGCAGGCGAAATGTTGCGTCGTGAAGAAGTCCCAGTATAGGTCTAACCAAAGGAATTCGCTCAATGTCTAAGCGCGGTTTAGGAAAGGGGCTAGATGCATTGCTTGCAACTAGCTCTCTGGCTCGTGAAAAACAACAAGTAGCTTCTCATAGTCAAGCGTTATCGGCTGATGGTGAGCTCATCGAACTTGCTGTCGGTTGCTTAAAGCCAGGTGTATATCAACCGCGTAAGGATATTGCGCCGGAAGCGCTAGAAGAGTTAGCGGCATCTATACAATCTCAAGGCATTATCCAACCGATCGTTGTACGCCCTTTAGCGCACGACCAATTTGAGATTATTGCTGGTGAACGTCGTTGGAGAGCGGCTCGTCAAGCTGGTCTTAAACAAGTTCCATGCTTGATCAAGAGAGTAGAAGACAAGGCCGCGATTGCGATGGCATTGATCGAGAACATTCAACGTGAAGATCTGAATGTTATCGAAGAATCACAAGCGCTAGAGCGCTTGCAGAACGAGTTTTCACTGACACATCAGCAGGTCGCCGATGTGATTGGTAAATCCAGAGCTACCGTTAGTAACTTATTACGTCTAAATCAGCTCGAAAATGAAGTAAAAGGTTTAGTTTCCAGTAAACAACTAGAAATGGGGCATGCTAGAGCACTGCTTGCGCTTGAAGGTGTTACCCAGGTTGAGGCAGCGAATACTGCAGCAACCAAAAAAATGACCGTGCGTCAAACTGAGCAACTTGTCAAAAAGTGCTTAAAACCAGACGTTGAAGCTGAATCGAAGCCCGAAGACACTGAGGCCATCGAACTTTCACGAAGACTCACGGAAAAATTGCAAGCAAACGTTTCAGTTACTCGTTCTGTTAGCGGTAATTCAAAAGTGACAATTACTCTTGATGAGCCTCACAAATTAGAGCAACTTATTGCTAAACTAGAGTACTAAATGAGATAATTGATTTAGGTCAATTATGTAATAAACAAGTAATTTCTTACAAAAGTTGTCGGTTTGTATACAGAAATGTAAATGATTGCTGCATTCTTATTGCAATCAATTTGGCTGAACGTATAATTTTCGCCAATTTCTCAGCACGCTTTTAAGCGAGTGGTAAAGTGGGCTTAAAGAGGAACGAATACATGGTAGCGGCGTTAGCAAGACCAGGACGAGTGCTTGCAAAGCAAATGTTATTGATCGAGCTTAGCGCGGTTATATTAGTGGCGATAGGGTTAGGTTTAGCTGTTAATCCTGATTGGGGTTTTGCTGCATTGGTTGGTGGCGGTATTTTTGTCATCGCGAATGTGGTTTTTTGTGTGTGTGCTTTCCTATTTTGTGGAGCTCGCGCAACTAAGTTAGTTGCGGCGTCGTTCTATGCAGGTGAAGCACTAAAGATCCTTATCACAGTTCTACTATTCTCTATTGTCTACATGTATATGCAGGTGGAATTAATTCCCCTCAAACTGACCTATTTACTGGTTCTAGGTATTAATATCTTTGCGCCAGTGCTTTTCATTAACAATAAAAAATAGGATGAGTTATGGCTGCGCCAACAGCATCCGGATACATTGAACACCATTTACAAAACCTTTCTTTAGCTAAGTTTGGTCTTGTAGAGGAGACAAGTTTCTGGAACGTACATATAGACAGTCTGTTTTTTTCGGTGTTGACAGGGATGTTATTCCTTTGGGTTTTTCGCTCAGTCGCTAAGAAAGCAACAGTAGGTGTACCTGGTAAGCTTCAGTGTTTTGTTGAAATGGTAGTGGAATTCGTTGGCGACAACGTTAAAGAAACTTTCCATGGTCGCAACCCTCTGATTGCCCCACTAGCACTGACTATATTCTGCTGGATTATCATTATGAACTTGATGGACTTAGTGCCTATCGATTTCTTACCATATCCTGCAGAGCATTGGCTAGGTATCCCTTACTTGAAAGTGGTTCCTACAGCTGATGTAAATATAACCATGGCAATGGCTTTGGGTGTTTTTGCTCTGATGATCTACTACAGCATCAAAGTGAAAGGCCTAGGCGGATTTGCTAAAGAATTGGCACTGCATCCATTTAATCACCCAATCATGATCCCATTTAACTTGGTACTTGAGGTAATTTCGTTATTAGCGAAGCCACTATCTCTAGGTATGCGTTTATTTGGTAATATGTTTGCGGGTGAGGTGGTGTTTATTCTTATCGCGGCAATGCTACCGTGGTACTTACAATGGGTAGGTGCACTACCTTGGGCTATCTTCCATATCTTAGTTATATTGATTCAAGCGTTTGTTTTCATGATGTTGACAATCGTTTACTTATCAATGGCTCATGAAGATAGTGATCACTAAAAAATTTTTAAGCTTTATTCTAACTATTAATGTTAATCGGAGAACGTAAATGGAAACTGTACTAAGTTTTTCAGCAATCGCTGTTGCTATTATTGTTGGTCTTTGTGCCGTAGGTACTGCAATTGGTTTTGCTATTCTTGGTGGTAAATTCCTAGAAGGCGCTGCGCGTCAACCTGAAATGGCTCCAATGCTACAAGTTAAGATGTTCATCATCGCTGGTCTACTGGATGCTGTTCCAATGATCGGTATCGTAATCGCACTACTATTCACGTTTGCTAACCCATTTGTTGGTCAACTAGCAGGCTAATTAACTCTTTAATAGTTAATTAAATTTTTGTAGTTGATTCTTAACGAGGGGTAGCTGTTGTGAATATGAACGCAACTCTGCTAGGTCAAGCAATTGCTTTTTCACTGTTTGTTTGGTTCTGCATGAAATATGTATGGCCACCAATCATGCAAGCAATTGAAGAACGTCAGAAAAAAATTGCTGACGGTCTTGTAGCCGCTGAACGCGCTGCTAAAGACTTGAACCTGGCACAAGCCAACGCTTCTGAGCAAATGAAAGAAGCAAAGCGCACTGCAACTGAGGTTATTGATCAGGCAAACAAACGTAAAGCTCAAATTATTGATGAAGCACGCGAAGAAGCTCAGGCAGAACGCCAGAAAATCTTAGCGCAAGCTGAAGCAGAAATTGAAGCAGAGCGTACACGTGCCCGTGATGACCTGCGCAAACAAGTCGCAACTCTGGCTATAGCTGGTGCTGAGAAAATCCTTGAGCGTACAATCGATAAAGATGTACACGATGATCTTCTTAACAACATTACTGCAAAACTTTAAAGCAAGGGGCTGTATATGTCTGATTTGACTACAATCGCACGCCCCTATGCTAAAGCAGCGTTTGACTTTGCGGTAGATAAAGGTGAGCTAGACCAATGGGGTCAAATGCTTACTTTTGCTGCCGAAGTGGCACAAAATGATGATGTTCACAATTTATTAAGCGGTTCTATGACTGCTGAAAAATTAGCTGAAGTATTCATTGTAATTTGTGGCGAACAATTTGATGAATTCGGCCAGAACTTAATTAAAGTGATGGCAGAGAATGGCCGCTTAATGGCTTTTCCTGATGTTTGTAAAGAGTTCTTTATACTCAAAAAAGAGTATGAGAAAGAGATCGACGTTGAAGTTACTTCAGCTGTTGAACTTTCTGAAGAACAACGCACAAGCATTATCAGCAAATTGGAACTGCGCCTTGCGCGCAAAGTTCAGCTGAATTGCAGTATAGATGAGACTCTACTTAGTGGAGTTATTATTCGAGCCGGAGACCTAGTCATCGATAACTCAGCGCGCAGTCGTTTAGACCGCCTGAGCGATGCATTGCAGTCTTAATGGGGATTGGAGCATGCAACTTAATTCCACTGAAATTAGCGATCTAATTAAACAACGTATTGAATCTTTCGACGTTGTTAGTGAAGCTCGCAATGAAGGTACTATCGTTTCTGTAAGCGATGGCATCCTTAGCATCCACGGCCTAGCGGACGTGATGCAAGGTGAAATGATCGAACTACCGGGTGGCCGTTACGCTCTAGCACTGAACTTGAACCGTGATTCGGTTGGTGCTGTTGTAATGGGCCCGTATGCTGACCTACAGGAAGGCATGAAAGTTACAGGTACTGGTCGTATTCTAGAAGTACCAGTAGGTCCTGAAATGCTTGGTCGTGTTGTAAACACGCTAGGTGAGCCAATTGATGGTAAAGGTCCAATCGAAGCTAAATTGACTTCGCCTGTAGAAATTATCGCACCAGGTGTAATCGACCGTAAATCGGTAGATCAACCTGTTCAAACTGGTTACAAGTCTGTTGACTCAATGATCCCTATCGGTCGTGGTCAACGTGAACTAGTAATCGGTGACCGTCAGACTGGTAAAACAGCAATGGCGATCGATGCGATTATTAACCAAAAAGATTCTGGTATTTTCTCTATCTACGTAGCTATCGGCCAAAAAGCGTCGACTATTGCTAACGTAGTTCGCAAACTAGAAGAGCACGGCGCACTAGCAAACACTGTTGTTGTTGTTGCATCGGCTTCTGAATCTGCAGCGCTGCAATACCTTGCACCGTATGCTGGTTGTGCGATGGGCGAATACTTCCGTGATCGCGGTGAAGATGCACTGATTGTTTATGATGACCTATCTAAGCAAGCTGTAGCTTACCGTCAAATCTCGCTACTACTTAAGCGTCCACCAGGTCGTGAAGCGTTCCCTGGTGATGTTTTCTACCTTCACTCTCGTCTACTAGAGCGTGCTGCTCGTGTAAGCGAACACTACGTAGAAGAATTCACTAAAGGCGAAGTGAAAGGCAAGACGGGTTCTTTAACTGCTCTTCCTATCATCGAAACGCAAGCTGGTGACGTATCTGCATTCGTACCGACGAACGTAATCTCGATTACCGATGGTCAGATCTTCCTACAAACTGAGCTATTCAACGCGGGCGTACGTCCAGCTGTTGACCCTGGTATCTCAGTTTCTCGTGTAGGTGGTTCGGCGCAGACTAAAATCATCAAGAAGCTATCTGGCGGTATCCGTACTGCTCTAGCTCAATACCGTGAACTTGCAGCATTTGCTCAGTTCTCTTCGGATCTTGATGAAGCGACTAAGAAGCAGCTAGACCACGGTCAAAAAGTTACAGAACTGATGAAGCAGAAGCAATACGCTCCTATGTCTGTATTTGACCAAGCTCTAGTAATCTTCGCTGCAGAGCGTGGATACCTTCAAGACGTTGAACTTTCTAAAGTTCTAGACTTTGAAGCTGCTTTACTGTCGTTTGCTCGTGGTCAATATGCCGATCTAGCAACACAGATCGACACAACGGGTGCTTTCAATAAAGAAATCGAAGCTGAGCTGAAGAAGCTTGTTGACGATTTCAAGGCAACCCAGACCTGGTAATTGGTAGGTGGTCTTAGGGCCACCTCATACCATTAACGGAGAGTAACGATGGCCGGCGCAAAAGAGATACGTAATAAAATCGGTAGTGTTAAAAGCACACAGAAGATTACGAAAGCAATGGAAATGGTAGCAGCTTCAAAAATGCGTCGTTCTCAAGACGCAATGGAAGCTACTCGTCCATATGCAGAAACAATGCGTAAAGTGATCGGTCATTTGGCTAATGGTAGCCTCGAGTATAAGCATCCTTATCTTGAGGAACGTGAAGCCAAACGTGTTGGTTACATCATCGTTTCTACAGACCGTGGTCTTTGTGGTGGTTTGAACATTAACTTGTTCAAGAAAGCCATGAACGACATGAAAGATTGGTCTGAGAAAGGTGCTGACGTTGAACTTGCAATTGTAGGTTCTAAAGCGACAGCATTTTTCAATAACAGCGGCGCGAAAGTAGCAGCTCAAGTTTCTGGTCTGGGCGATCGTCCAAGCCTTGAAGACTTGATTGGCTCTGTAAGCGTTATGCTGAAGAAATATGATGAAGGCGAATTAGATCGCCTGTTCGTAGTGTTCAACAAGTTTGAAAACACTATGGTTCAAGAACCAACGATCGATCAATTACTTCCTTTGCCTAAATCAGACAGCGAAGAAATGAAACGCAGTCATTCTTGGGACTACATTTATGAGCCCGAGCCAAAACCACTACTAGATGCACTATTGGTTCGCTATGTCGAATCTCAAGTGTACCAAGGTGTGGTTGAGAACCTTGCTTGTGAGCAAGCGGCTCGAATGATTGCTATGAAATCAGCAACAGATAACGCTGGTGACATTATTGATGACTTAGAACTTGTGTACAACAAAGCGCGTCAAGCGGCAATTACACAAGAACTTTCTGAGATCGTTTCAGGCGCAGCTGCGGTTTAAGCTTAGGTAAAACTAAATAGTTAGAGGATTAACGATGGCTACAGGTAAGATCGTACAGATCATCGGTGCGGTAGTCGACGTAGAGTTCCCACAGGGTGAAGTACCTCGTGTATACGACGCTCTGAATGTTAATGAAGTACAAGAACGTCTAGTTCTTGAAGTTCAGCAACAACTTGGCGGTGGCGTAGTTCGCGCAATCGTAATGGGTAGCTCTGATGGTTTACGTCGTGGTTTGACAGTTGAAAATACTGGCGCTCCAATCTCAGTACCAGTAGGTACTAAGACATTGGGTCGTATCATGAATGTCCTAGGTGACGCGATTGATGAGTGTGGCGAGATTGGTGCTGAAGAGCATTACGCCATTCACCGTGAAGCTCCAAGCTACGAAGAGCAGTCTAACGAGACAGCTCTTCTAGAAACTGGTGTTAAAGTAATCGACTTGATTTGTCCATTCGCTAAGGGTGGTAAAATCGGTCTATTCGGTGGTGCTGGTGTAGGTAAGACCGTTAACATGATGGAACTTATCAACAACATCGCACTTCAACACTCAGGCCTATCTGTATTTGCAGGTGTAGGTGAGCGTACTCGTGAAGGTAACGATTTCTACTTTGAGATGCAGGAAGCAGGTGTTGTAAACATCGAAAAACCTGAAGAATCAAAAGTAGCGATGGTTTACGGTCAGATGAACGAGCCACCAGGTAACCGTCTACGTGTTGCCCTGACTGGCCTAACAATGGCAGAGCGCTTCCGTGACGAAGGTCGTGACGTTCTACTGTTCGTTGATAACATCTACCGTTACACACTAGCAGGTACTGAAGTATCAGCACTCCTAGGTCGTATGCCTTCTGCGGTAGGTTACCAACCTACACTGGCTGAAGAAATGGGTGTTCTACAAGAGCGTATCACGTCAACTAAAGCTGGTTCTATCACGTCTGTACAGGCGGTATACGTACCTGCGGATGACTTGACTGACCCGTCTCCAGCAACAACGTTCGCTCACTTGGATGCAACGGTTGTACTTAACCGTAACATCGCATCTATGGGTCTATACCCTGCGATCGACCCGCTAGATTCTACTTCACGTCAACTGGATCCATTGGTAGTTGGACAAGAGCACTACGACATCGCTCGTGGCGTTCAGTCTACTCTTCAGCGCTATAAAGAGCTGAAAGATATCATTGCTATCCTAGGTATGGACGAGCTATCTGAAGAAGATAAGCAAGTTGTATCTCGTGCTCGTAAGATTGAGAAGTTCCTAACTCAGCCTTACCACGTAGCGGAAGTATTTACAGGTGACCCAGGCATTTACGTACCTCTTAAAGAGACTCTACGTGGCTTCCAAGGTCTTCTATCTGGTGAATACGATGACATTCCAGAGCAAGCGTTCATGTACTGTGGTGCAATTGACGAAGCTATCGAGAATGCTAAGAAGCTATAAGGCTAACTAGGAGGCGATATGGCAGCAATAACCTTTCACCTAGACGTTGTAAGTGCCGAGAAACAAATTTTCTCTGGTCTTGTTGAGACGTTTCAGGTGACCGGTAGTGAGGGTGAGCTTGGTATTTTCCATGGTCACACTCCACTGCTGACCGCTATCAAGCCTGGTATGGTGCGTATTGTTAAGCAGCACGGCCACGAAGAAATTATTTATGTTTCTGGTGGTATGGTAGAAGTTCAGCCTGGTACAGCGACTGTACTGGCTGATACAGCTATCCGTGGTGAAGAGCTAGACGCAGCAAAGGCGGAAGAAGCTAAACGCAAGGCTGTGGAGAATATCCAAAATCAGCATGGCGACATAGACTTCGCACAAGCGGCCGGTGAACTGGCTAAAGCCATTGCTCAGTTACGAGTTATCGAACTGACAAAACAGCGTCGTTAATCTTTTTAAGATTACAGACTCTGAGATAAAGGCGACCTAAGGGTCGCCTTTTTGCATTTTTAGATTCTCAAAAATGCTTCTTTTACGTATCACTACTGGTTAAATGGTTATTGCGATTTAATTTTTTGCCCAAAAACGGTTACAATATCGGCTTAATAAAAATAACGTTGGATAGGTTTACAATGAAGTTTAGCGCGGTAATTCTCGCGGCGGGCAAAGGCACTCGCATGTATTCAAACACACCAAAGGTTCTGCACACACTTGCGGGTAAGCCAATGGTGAAGCATGTTATCGATACATGTAATGGTCTAGGCGCTCAAAACATCAACCTGGTTTACGGCCACGGTGGTGATCAGATGAAGGCTACCTTAGCTGAAGAATCTGTAAACTGGGCACTGCAAGCTGAACAGCTCGGCACAGGTCACGCTGTGGATCAAGCATCTGCACATTTCGCTGATGATGAAAAAGTATTGGTGCTCTACGGTGATGTTCCACTAATCTCACCTGAAACCATTGAAAACCTATTAGACGCTCAACCAAACGGTGGCATCGCGCTACTTACTGTCGTGTTAGACAACCCGATGGGCTACGGACGTATTATTCGTCGTAATGGCCCTGTTGTGGCTATCGTTGAACAGAAAGATGCAACGGATGAGCAGAAGCTTATCAAAGAGATCAATACCGGCGTTATGGTGGCGACTGGTGGCGATCTGAAGCGCTGGTTGTCAGGTCTAAGCAACGACAACGCACAGGGTGAATATTACCTGACTGACGTTATCGCTGCGGCTCACGACGAAGGTCGTGCAGTTGAAGCGGTACACCCAGTAAGCCCAATTGAAGTGGAAGGCGTTAACGATCGTTCGCAACTGGCTCGTCTAGAGCGCGCTTACCAAGCTGAGCAAGCAGACAAACTATTGAAGCAAGGCGTAATGCTACGCGACCCTAGCCGCTTTGATCTGCGTGGTGAACTGCAGTGCGGTATGGACGTTGAGATTGATACTAACGTTATCATCGAAGGCAGCGTAAGCATTGGCGATAACGTGGTTATCGGCACTGGCTGCGTGCTGAAAGACTGTGAGATCGATGACAACACAGTTATTCGTCCATACAGCGTAATCGAAGGAGCGACTGTTGGTGAAGACTGTACGGTTGGTCCATTTACTCGCCTACGCCCTGGTGCAGACATGCGTAACGATTCGCACGTTGGTAACTTTGTTGAAGTGAAGAACACTCGCCTTGGTGAAGGTTCTAAAGCGAATCACCTAACGTACTTGGGCGATGCTGAAATTGGTCAGCGTGTAAACGTAGGGGCGGGTGCAATTACTTGTAATTATGATGGTGCGAATAAGTTTAAGACCATCATTGGCGACGACGTATTCGTTGGTTCAGACAGCCAATTAATCGCGCCTGTTACGATTGGTAATGGTGCTACCGTTGGAGCTGGCTCTACCGTAACACGCGATGTTTCTGAAAATGAGCTGGTTATCAGCCGTGCGAAAGAGCGTAAGATTGCTGATTGGAAACGTCCAACTAAGAAATAATCTCTAACGTTCAAAAGATATTCTTACGAAAGCCAGTAGCATCGCTACTGGCTTTTTTGTATCGGTCACTCACTGCTAACAAAATAATCAATTTGGCAATTGTATTTTTTTAATAGATTGTTAATATTCGGGCAGTAGTTCGGTATAAATGGGTTGATGTACGGTGATATTGGTTGAAAAGAAATGGCAAACATTGCCGATCATTATTTTGTCTTTTTCAATGTTAATAGGTCTCTATGGCTTTTATGTAACGTTGGAAAAGCTGGTTGTTGAGAATGAGCGTGATCACCTTGTCTCTTTGATGTCAGATGTTATCTATGAAATTCGTGAAGATAGTCAGTTATTTACAGCTGATATGGATGTCGATGATTACATCGGAGACTTAACGCAAGCCAACACTCGACTTCGAATCCAAGTGATCAGTCCTGATGGTGTCGTGATTGGTGATACGGATCTTTCAGACCATGCACTAGCTAGAGTCGAAAATCACGGTAACCGCCCTGAATTCAAGCAAGCCCTTCAACAAGGTACTGGCAGTGATGTCCGTTTTAGTACTGTTACCTCTATCGACCGAATCTATTATTCAATGAAAGAGAGCGTTAACGGACAAGACTTCGTTATCGTGATCTCTTCGCCAATGCATCAACTGAAACAGATGAATTTCCAATTGATGGGGATTCTGGTTGGGATGGTGTTGCTGAGTTTGAGTTTCTTGATTGGCACCTCTTACGTGAGCAATCGCCAAATTGTTCATCGAGTGGAGGAAGAACAGAAGAAGCAAGATGAGCGCATTCGCCAAAGAACCCATGAAATTGAGCTGATGCATCGCCTTGCGACTATGCTGGCCGCGTGCAGCAACATGGTTGAGGCGCAGCAGATCGTTTCAGATATCTTGCCGCGTATTCTTGGTCAGGTGAATGGCAGTGTTTCTTTGATGCGTGCATCTCGTAACCAGTTGAACACTCAGCTTGATTGGGGAGAAACATGGCCAGGCAGTGTCAGCTTTGCTCCGGAAGAGTGCTGGTCGCTGCGCAAAGGGCGTGCTCATCTATCGAATAACGATTTTCATTCTCTTACTTGTGGTCACATGCATGAAATGGACAACAATCAAACCTTGTGTATTCCGCTGACGGCGCACGGCAATACCATTGGCATTATGCACCTCTATTTTGGTCAAGGTGATATCAAGATTGATCCGATTATCGAACAGTTGGCTTTTAGTGTTTCTGAACACTTGGGGCTCGCTTTAGCCAACCTCAGCTTGCAAGAGAAACTGCGTTCTCAAGCATTGAGCGATCCGCTGACTGGCTTATTCAACCGTCGTTTCTTCGAACAAAAACTGGAAGAGCACTCAATGAATTCGCCCACCAGCGAGCAGCCATTATCGCTATTGATGCTCGATTTGGATCACTTCAAACGCTTCAATGACAACTTTGGTCATGATGCAGGTGACTTCGTATTGAAAGAGATCAGCGCACTGCTCAAACAGAGTGTTAGCGAAGACGAGATTGCTTGCCGACTCGGTGGTGAGGAGTTAGCGGTACTGCTTCCACATTATTCAATGCAAGAAGCGACGGAGTTTGGTCAAACCTTATGTGATACGGTGCGTTCAATGCACCTTGAGCATAAAGGTCTGTCATTAGGTCAGTTGGGTGTTTCGATAGGTGTCGCCACTTATCCTAAGCCAGCGTCTGATACCGAGTCTCTGGTTAAGATGGCCGATAATGCTTTGTACATGGCGAAAGATATGGGCCGCAGCCGAGTGGTTAACTATGATGAATATAGCCGCCATAAAGCGCCAGCGTTAGAAGTAGTCGATGGTGAAGTTGCTGCAAAATAAGTAGAAGTAAAATTTAGATATAAAAAAAGAGCGAGTAATCTCGCTCTTTTTTGTTTTCGTTAACTTAGAAACTAGTCTTGTTTCTCGTCAGCGACTACTCGAGAGTTGTCAGGTGTCGCGAAGTGTTCAGAAAGCTCTTTGTTCGAAACAATATAGCCAACCCACAACGCACCCAAACAGATCACAACGGCAATACCCGTCGCGCTTAGTGCTTGGCTAGCCATTGCCGCGACCAATGCACTTGATAGGCCACTGATACTGATTTGCAGGCTGTTTTGTAGACCAGCAGCTGTTGCTGGGCTTTGTTTAGCGCTTGATAGAGCACGGTTTACTACGATTGGGTAAAGTGCGCCGTTTGCGACAGCAATCAAACAGAAAGGCGCAAGTAGAGGCCAGATTGACGTCAGTTCCCACTGTGATGCGATAAAGATAAGCATCGCCGCTACACTGAACAAACCGATAAGGTTTCTTAGTACAACGCCATCGCCATATTTCTTCACTGCTTGCTTACCGAAGTAACCACCCGCCATGAACGCGATTGTTTGTGGGATAAAGCTCAAACCGATGTCTTTTGCTTCATAACCTAGCTGAGCCATGATCTCAGGCATACCCGTTAGGTAAGCGAAGAACGCTGCCGATGCTGATGCAAACATTAAAACATTACCCATGTAAGGCTTTGATTTAAGCAACATCTTGATGTCTGTCTTAATCGATGTTTGTTTTACTTCGGGCGCTTCTTTTGGTTGAGCCATTGTTGTTGCCACTAGCAATGCACCCATCAAGGTCAACGTGATGAAGATACTATGCCAGCCAAAGTTATCCGCCAGTAACACACCTAGCTGAGGTGCTAGTGCAGGAGATAGCGCAACCAAAGGCATGATGGTTGCAAAAATTTGCTGGCTACTGCTTTGTGAGTAACGCTTGATTACCATTGCTTGCCAGATTACCGCTGGAGCACATACACCGATCGCTTGAATGAAGCGTAGTGTCAGTAGGTGCCATACCTCGGTGCTGAATGCTAAGCCGAATGAAGCCGCAGTAAAGATAACAAGACCAACCGCCAACGTATTACGGTGACCATACTTGTCACTCGCTAGGCCCCAAAGAAGCTGACCCATTGCCATACCGCCAAGGAATACCGTTAAAGACAGGGCAATCTGCTCTGGGCCGGTTGCGAAATCAACTTCCATTGCCTTAAATGCAGGAAGGTACATATCGGTCGCAATAAAGCCAAGCATTGAAAGAACTGCAAGGTAGACCAATTGAAATTTAGAAATATTCATAAGATGCCATTAAGCTAAAGGTAATGATGTTTTTATCATCAAAAAAATTGTTTGATATACAGAAGTGAAGGCCCCTGTTTATTTATGCTGACATTATATTTTTCAGACCTGATAAAATAAAACGCTAAAATATGTGGTTATCAATCAAAAAATTTGAAGGCTTATGTTCTCTAAATCCTCTTTAGAAATGCTCGATACGGTAGCGCGCTTGGGCAGTTTTACCGCGGCGGCTGAGCAGTTGCACAAAGTGCCCTCGGCGATCAGTTATGGTGTCAGACAGGTCGAACAAGAACTGGATGTGCTGCTTTTCAGGCGTTTACCGAGAAAGGTTGAGCTCACTCCGGCAGGTGAACTGTTCATTGAAGAGGCGCGTGCACTACTGAGGCAAATGGAAGAGGTCAGTGCCCAGACTCGTCGAGCAGCTCGAGGTTGGAAGAAAACCTTGCGTCTGACGCTCGATAATGTGGTGAAGCTCGACAAGATGAAGCCGATGATTGAAGAGTTCTATCAAACCTTTGAGTTTGCCGAACTTCAGATCAACATGGAGGTATTCAACGGCTCATGGGAAGCGATTGCACAGGGCAGGGCGGATATCGTGATTGGCGCCACCTCAGCTGTGCCAGTTGGTGGCGATTTTGAAGTCAAAGACATGGGGCAATTAGATTGGGCATTTGTAATGTCGCCAAGTCACCCGTGTGTGCGCGAACAGAACCTCAATGAAGAGTTCGTGAGCCAATATCCAGCCATCTGCTTGGATGATACCTCCAGTGTGCTCCCTAAGCGACACACAGGCCACTACTCAAGTCAAAGACGCCTGTTGTTACCCAATTGGTATAGCGCAATTGAATGCCTTAAAAATGGAGTAGGGGTGGGTTATATGCCGAGGCACATTGCCGCGCCAATTATCGAACAAGGCTTGCTGGTGGAAAAAATACTGCCTGAACCGAGTCCGCAGAGTCATTGTTGTTTGGTGTGGCGAAAAGACGATAACCATAAGTTGATCGAGTGGATGGTGAAATACCTAGGATCGAGTGAACAACTTCACCAAGATTGGTTGGATCATCGCAAGGCGGTCTAATGATCTTAGCGAGAAGATCCTTTTCAAGTTTGAGTTGAATCAGCACCAATAAAAAGAGCGAGTAAATACTCGCTCTTTTTGATTCGGTCGTTAACTCTTATGACAAGAAGAACTTGTAGGAAGGGTTATCGGTTTCATCTTTACACTGATAGCCAAGCTCTCGTAGATGTGTTGAGAACTGAGCTAAATCATCATCATCCAGTTCGAATCCACACAATACACGGCCGTAATCAGCGCCGTGGTTACGGTAGTTGAACAGGCTGATATTCCAATGGGTACCTAAGGTATCAAGGAACTTAATCAATGCTCCTGGGTATTCAGGAAACTCGAAGCTGTATAGGCGCTCTTTCAATGGTTTTGATGGTTTGCCACCAATCATGTAACGAATGTGCAGTTTTGCCATCTCATCATCAGAGAGATCGACAACCGGGTAGCCGCCCTCACGTAAGTCATTGATGATGTGTTCGAGTTCTTCTTGACCACCTTGTAGGCGTACACCAACGAAGATATTCGCTAGGCTTTCGTCGTTGTGGCGGTAGTTAAACTCAGTTACCGCTCGACCACCAATAATATTACAGAACTCTAGGAATGCTCCTTGTCGCTCTGGAATCGTAACCGCAAGTAGACCTTCTCGCTTTTCACCCAGCTCACAACGTTCAGACACATAGCGCAGACCATGGAAGTTGGTATTAGCACCAGAAAGTACAGTTGCCAGTTGTTTGCCTTGCAGTTGGTTCTGCTCTGCAAACTTCTTTAAACCAGCCAGAGCAAGCGCACCAGAAGGCTCGGCAATCGCACGAGTGTCTTCAAAGATGTCTTTGACCGCAGAGCAGATCTCATCGCTAGACACGGCAATGTGACCATCGATGTACTGCTGACACAGACGGAATGTCTCTTCACCAATGCGCTTAACCGCAACGCCATCGGCAAACATGCTGACTTGATCCAGTACTACTGGCTCACCGGCATCCAGTGCTGCTTTCAAGCAAGATGAATCTTCAGGTTCAACCGCGATGACTTTTATTTCCGGCATCAATTGCTTAACTAGCACGGCAACACCCGCAGCCAAACCACCACCACCGACAGGCACAAAGATGTAATCCATGTGACCATTTTGCTGAAGCATTTCCATACCCATGGTGCCCTGTCCGGCGATCACCAATGGGTGATCGAATGGAGGCACAAAGGTGTAGCCATGTTCAGCGGAAAGGCGTTCTGCTTCAGCTTTAGCTTCATCAAAGTTGCTGCCGTGTAGAACTACGTTACCGCCAAAGCCACGTACCGCATCAACCTTGATGTCTGGTGTGGTTTTTGGCATCACAATCGTGGTTTGAATACCAAGCTTAGAACCGGACAGCGCCATACCTTGAGCATGGTTACCTGCCGATGCTGCAATCACACCTGCGGCTTTCTGTTGCTCTGAAAGGCTTGATACCATGTTGTAGGCACCACGTAGCTTGAACGAGTGGACCGGCTGACGGTCTTCACGCTTTAGCTGAACCTGATTACCAATGCGAGCACTTAAGCGAGGCATCTCTTGCAGAGGTGTCACGATTGCGGCTTCGTAAACTGGCGCTCTCAGGATCTGACGCAGATAATCTGCGCCAGTTTGTTTTTGGGGACTGACCGTGTCATCACTCATAGACTAGCCCTCTAGCTTAGACTTATCACGCACGGCGCCTTTGTCGGCACTGGTTGCCATGCTTGCGTAAGCTTTCAGTGCGAATGAAACTTCACGCTGACGGTTTTCTGGTTTCCAGCCTAGTGCGTCTTGCTTAACACGACGCGCTTCTAGCTCGGCTTCAGGCACATCAAGTGTGATTGAACGGCTAGGGATGTCGATAGTGATGATATCGCCAGTGTTTACTAGACCAATCACACCGCCACTTGCTGCTTCTGGAGAAGCGTGACCGATAGACAAACCGGATGTACCGCCAGAGAAACGTCCGTCAGTTAGAAGAGCACAAGACTTACCTAGACCCATAGATTTTAGGTAGGTAGTTGGGTAGAGCATTTCTTGCATGCCCGGACCACCTTTAGGACCTTCGTAACGGATAACAACCACTTCGCCTGCTTTTACTTTACCCGCTAAGATGCCGTCTACGGCTGTGTCTTGGCTTTCAAATACGATAGCAGGACCTTGGAATTTCAGGTTCTCTTCATCAACACCTGCTGTCTTAACGATACAACCGTCAACGGCGATGTTGCCTGAAAGTACGGCTAGGCCACCTTCTTGGCTGAATGCATTCTCTTTAGTACGGATACAACCTTCTTTACGGTCGTCATCAAGACGATCCCAACGGCAATCTTGTGAGAAGGCTTTGGTGGTACGAATACCTGCTGGGCCCGCGCGGAAGAACTTAAGTACCGCTTCGTCTTCTGTCTGCATGATGTCGTATTGAGCTAGCTGCTCTTGCATGCTTAGGCCAAGTACAGTGCGAGTTTGGTTGTTCAGTAGGCCTGCGCGGTCTAGTTCACCTAGGATAGCCATAACACCACCAGCGCGGTGAACGTCTTCCATGTGGTATTTAGGTGTTGAAGGCGCAACCTTACATAGGTGTGGAACGCGGCGAGACATCTCGTCGATATCACCCATATCAAAGTCGACTTCACCTTCTTGAGCTGCTGCCAATAGGTGAAGAACGGTGTTACTAGAACCGCCCATTGCGATATCCAGTGCCATCGCGTTTTCAAATGCTGCGCGGTTTGCGATGTTACGAGGCAGTGCTGATTCGTCATCTTGCTCGTAGTAACGCTTAGTCAGGTCAACGATACGCTTACCAGCATTGATGAATAGCTCTTCACGGTCAGCGTGCGTTGCTAGCATAGAACCGTTACCAGGCTGAGATAGGCCTAGCGCTTCAGTTAGACAGTTCATTGAGTTAGCCGTGAACATACCTGAACAAGAACCACATGTCGGACACGCAGAACGTTCTACTTGCTCACTTTGCTCATCAGAAATCGTTGGATCGGCACCTTGAATCATTGCATCAACAAGGTCTAACTTGATGATTTGATCGGAAAGCTTGGTTTTACCTGCTTCCATTGGGCCGCCTGATACAAAGATCACTGGGATGTTAAGGCGCATTGCAGCCATCATCATTCCCGGAGTGATTTTGTCACAGTTAGAGATACATACCATCGCATCCGCACAGTGAGCATTCACCATGTACTCTACTGAGTCTGCGATAAGCTCACGTGATGGCAGTGAGTACAGCATGCCACCGTGACCCATTGCGATACCATCATCAACTGCGATGGTGTTGAATTCTTTAGCGATACCGCCCGCTTTCTCGATTTCACCTGCTACCAATTGACCCATATCTTTAAGGTGAACGTGGCCTGGTACGAATTGAGTGAAAGAGTTTACAACTGCGATGATTGGCTTACCGAAGTCATCATCTTTAACGCCAGTTGCACGCCATAAAGCGCGCGCACCAGCCATGTTGCGTCCGTGGGTAGTCGTTGCTGAACGATAGATTGGCATTGCTTAAATCCTTATAAAATATTTGGCTGTTGCTTACTTAGTTGTTTGCGTTTGGTTTTCTGAAGTTTGGTCTGCTGGGTAAACGTAGTCTAACCAGCCCCACTTATCTTCAGTGGTTCCATTGAATAGACCAAAGTAAGCCGCTTGAACTTTTTCAGTGATAGGACCGCGTTTGCCTTCACCTACTGTAATTTTGTCTACGCTGCGAACCGGAACGATTTCCGCCGCTGTGCCTGTCATGAATACTTCATCGGCAAGGTATAGCGCTTCACGAGCAATGTTCTCTTCACGGATCTCATAACCCATGTCTTTTGCTAGTGTCATGATCGAATCACGCGTGATACCCGGCAGAATCGCACTGGTCGCTGGTGGTGTGGATAGCACGCCGTTACGTACCACAAAGATGTTCTCACCAGCCCCTTCAGAAAGGTAACCATCAACACTCAGTGCGATGCCTTCATCGTAACCATGACGGCGAGCTTCGCCACCAACTAATAGTGAAGATAGGTAGTTACCACCGGCTTTTGCTGCGGTTGGGATCGTGTTTGGAGCGGCACGGTTCCAGCTAGAAATCATTGCATCAACGCCGTTTTCTAGCGCTTCTTCACCTAGGTAAGAACCCCAAGGGAAAGCAGCGATGATCAGTTCCATCTCAGTGTTTTCTGGAGGGCATACGCCCAAACCTACGTTACCAACAAAGCCGAGAGGGCGGATGTACGCTGACTCTAGCTTATTTTGACGTAGCGTTTCGCGAGTCGCTTCCATAATTTCTTCCTCTGTGTAAGGAATAGGGAAGCGGTAGATTTTTGCTGAGTCTTTTAGGCGCTTAGCGTGCTCAGGGTGACGGAAAATAACCGGACCCTTTGGTGTGTTGTAGCAACGAACACCTTCAAATACGGAAGTACCGTAGTGCATTGCGTGAGTCAGGACGTGAACGTTCGCCTCTGCCCAAGGAACCATCTCACCGTTAAACCAAATATAGTCTGCCGTTTTAGCTGTCATGTTTGTGGTTCCTTATGCGTTTATCTTTTGTTGTAAGTTGTTGTTTGGCAATTCATTACGACTGATAGAGATAACGTCAACGGTACGCACATCCCACAGCTTTTCGATTTGATTGACTAAGAAAGAGATCGGACGGTCACTGTCTACAATGATCTCAACACTCGCCACTTTGCTTTCGTGGTTTTGAGTGCCCGCTACTTGCTTAACAATAAAGCCACGGTGGCGGATAACACGAAGAACACGCTCTAGTAGTACAGGCTTATCATCGGCTTTGATGTCTAATAGGTATCTTTTCATGTTATGTGTTCTCCAACATCTCACTGTTTGAAGCACCTGGCGGTACTAGTGGCCATACGTTCTCTTCTTCATCGATAAGAACATGAAGTAGGTAGGCGGTTTTGCTCTCTAGCATCTCTTTTAGTGCTGGCTCTACTTCTTCTTTACGCGTGATGGTTTTACCCGGGATATCGAACGCTTTCGCTAGCATTACGAAGTCTGGGTTGTCATCTAGGATAGTTTCACTATGGCGGCCATCGAAGAACAACGATTGCCATTGGCGAACCATACCCAAGCGAGAGTTGTTAAGAAGTACCATCTTCACTGGGATTTGGCGGCGTTTCAGCGTGCCAAGCTCTTGCACGTTCATCATGAACGAGCCATCACCAGAGATTAGAATAGATTGGTCATCAGGACGCCCAACCGAAGCACCCATTGCAGCTGGCAAGCCAAAGCCCATGGTGCCTAAACCGGCAGAGGTAATGAAGTTCTGTGGATCGCGAGGCTGAATGTGCTGAGCTGCCCACATTTGGTGTTGGCCCACATCAGTCGATACGATAGAGCTTGCTGGCATCATGTCTGACAGTTGCTTCAACAGCAGTGGAGCAAAAATCAGATCACCAGGGTGGTCGTAACGCCATTTGAATGAGCTACGAAGACCTTCAGAGTGATGAACCCAAGAGGAGATGTCTTGGCTTAGCTCTAGTTGAGGCATGATCTTGTTGATGTCACCGCGAATTGGCGCATTGGCAAGACGCAGTTTGCTGAACTCAGCGGCATCGATATCGATATGGATAACCTTAGCATGCGGCGCAAAGGTATCGAGTTTGCCAGTTACTCGGTCATCAAAACGAGCACCGACAACAATCAACAGGTCACTCTCTTGAACCACAAGGTTAGCGGCTTTAGTGCCGTGCATACCCAGCATGCCAAGGTAGTGTGGGTCGTCACGTTCGATAGTGCCCAAGCCTTTCAGTGTGCTTACTGCTGGCATTGGGTTTAGGCGTAAAAACTCACGAACCGCATCGGTTGCTTTAGCAAGTTGAACACCACCACCTACGTATAAAACAGGACGGGTCGCTTGAGACAAAAAGTACTGTGCCTGTTCAATGGCATCAGTTGTCGCAACAGGAATTGCGGGTGGAGTAAATTCAGGAAGAGCATTAACAGGTGCTTCTGCTAGTTGAACGTCTTTAGCGATATCGACGATAACCGGGCCAGGGCGGCCAGACTTTGCTACCACAAACGCTTCAGCGAGGGTTGGAGCTAGCTCTTCAATATCAGTTACTAGGTAGCTGTGTTTAGTACATGACAGAGACATACCAATCACATCCATTTCTTGGAATGCATCGGTACCAATGTGGGAACTTGCAACCTGACCTGTGATAGCAACCAATGGGATTGAATCCATAAAGGCATCAGCAAGGCCAGTGACTAGGTTGGTTGCACCTGGTCCCGAGGTTGCCATACAAACAGCGACATCTTGTGTTGCTCTAGCCATGCCGATCGCGGCCATAGCGGCGCCTTGCTCATGGCGACATAGGATATGTTCAACCCCGCCGTCATAGAGTGCATCGTAGATTGGCATGATGGCACCACCGGGGTAACCAAATACGGTCTCAATTCCTTGTTGCTTGAGTGCGGATACGACTAGTTCTGCGCCTTTCATCGGAATTCTCCCGTATTACCTTTATTTTGGTAACTGTTTCCTTTGTCTCTGCACATCTTGTGCTCCCATTCTTCCTGTAAATCGGCAAAGCCGAAAATGCTCAAAAATATAAAAATCGAATGTTTAAATTAGAAAAAACCCCCGGACTTGTCAGTGCGGGGGTTTTTTCTAATTCGTGGTTACTTTCTTCCCACTCGCCCCCGCGCAGTCTTAATAATGACTACGATAATCAGGTTAATCAGTGCGTAAATGCGAGCGTTAAAAATCATAATATTCGAGTTTTCTCGTTTATTGTCTTCAGTAAATGTCTACATCTCTAGTGTTATCACACAAATCTGCCGCATGACAAGGGAAATGTCATTCTTTTTTCACATTAAAATACCATTCCACCAAGCTATATAACAACCTTATCGCTTTGGTGAGCAACGAATATCCAGAGCGAATACTTTTAAATCAAAGACAAAGGAAAGTTATGGGACTCGCGATAATTCATAGCCGAGCTAGTGTGGGTGTAGAGGCGCCAGAAGTGACCGTTGAGGTGCATATAAGCAACGGAATGCCTGGCTTCACGCTGGTGGGTCTACCTGAAACAACGGTCAAGGAATCTAAAGACCGAGTGAGAAGCGCGATCATCAATTCTCGCTTTGAGTTTCCATCGAAAAGAATCACGGTCAATCTCGCCCCAGCCGATTTGCCCAAAGAAGGTGGCCGTTTTGACCTGCCCATCGCGCTTGGGATTTTGGTGGCGTCAGATCAGCTTCCGACATCAAAAATAGCTCAACATGAATTTATCGGTGAGTTGGCATTGTCAGGAGAACTTCGCTCGGTAAAGGGCGTTTTGCCTGCGACGTTAGCCGCCGACAGTGTAGAGCGATGCTTAGTTGTCCCACATCATAACGGTGATCAGGCTGCGCTGGTGGGCAAGGGAGCGCATAAATCTGCACAAACCTTGTTGGAGGTTTGTGCTGACATGTGTGGACAGGCTCAGCTTGGGCTATATAGAACGGAACATCATCAGGCTGATGTTTCAGTGCTTCGCGACCTACAAGATATTATCGGCCAACAACAAGGAAAGCGAGCTCTAGAGATAGCCGCTGCTGGGAATCATAACTTATTGTTTCTTGGCCCACCCGGAACCGGAAAAACTATGCTCGCTTCTCGACTGCGTGACCTATTACCTGAAATGAGTGATGACGAAGCGATGGAAACCGCGTCGGTGGCCTCGTTAACGCAACAAGAAATCAATCAATACAACTGGAAGCAACGACCTTTTCGCTCTCCTCACCATTCCAGTTCAATGGCGGCATTAGTGGGTGGTGGTTCGGTGCCTCGCCCCGGAGAGATCTCTTTAGCGCATAACGGCTTATTGTTCTTAGATGAGATGCCGGAGTTTGAGCGCAAGGTGCTTGATTCATTACGAGAGCCACTAGAGTCGGGCGAGATCATTATCTCCCGTGCTGCGGGCAAGACTCGTTTTCCTGCGCGTTTTCAATTGGTCGGTGCACTTAACCCAAGTCCAACGGGTTATTACGAAGGTAACCAGGCGCGCGCCAACCCACAGATCATCCTGCGTTACCTCAATCGCTTATCTGGGCCCTTGCTGGATAGGTTCGATATGTCATTGGAGATACCTCTGTTGCCAAAAGGAATGTTGGCCGAAGGCGGTGATCGCGGTGAAACCACTCAAGTAGTTAAGCAAAGGGTTAGGCAGGCGCGAGAGTTAATGCTATCTCGCAACCATAAATCGAATGCACTGTTAGGTAGCCGAGAAATTGAGAAGTATTGCCCACTGCGACGCGAAGATGCAGAGTTTCTTGAGACAGCACTACATCGCTTGGGTTTATCGATTCGTGCTTATCATCGAATTATTAAGGTGGCACGAACCATTGCCGACCTTGACGGTAACGAGCAGATCGAAAAGAAACATCTATCAGAAGCGCTAGGCTATCGCGCGATGGATCGCTTGCTGAAACAACTCACGGCTCAAGCTGTCTAGCAAGCAGAAAAAGCCTGCTTAGATGCAGGCTTTCGTTGGATTGCAGTTCATACTCGCTAAGGTTAGAACTTGTAGTTCAAGCCAACTGAAACGATATATTGAGACTCGTCGTAGAAGGTAATGTTCGAGTCGCTGGTGCCGTAGCCTGCCAGTGAAATAAACGACCAGTTTTCCCAATCCATGAATTGATCATACTCATAGGCGGCGAATAGGTTGATATTGTCGTCGCTGCGTTTCTTGTCGTAGATCGGGTTGCTCGCATCGTAAGAGCGTTGGTTGTAACTCGCTGTTAGTGCGTACTTGTGACGCCCCATGCCACCAAACAAGCTTACCTCACCACCGAATTGGTCGTAAGATTCAGCTTTACCATCAGCATCACGTGTTTGATAGATGACGGATGGAATAAGCATCATGGTACGACTAAGTGGCAGGCGATATTGACCTTTCAAGTAGAGAGTATTGGCATCTCGTTTGAGCTCTTGATCTTGAATATCATCCTTGTCGACATCTTTGGTCGCATAGGCCATGTCTAGCGAGAAAGCTGAGCCCGCAATGTTGCTTAGCTTCAAACGAAACGCATTGCCAGTTTCATCGGTCTTGGTGCGAGCTGATGTGGTGTTGTATGGATCAGCCCAAGTTTCACCAGACATAATGGTTGGCAGCAGTGAAGCGTCGATCACCATGCCTGACTCAAGTTGGTATTTGTAACCGACTTCGAGAACTACAGTACCTGTTGCTACATCATCTCGCGCGGTACCTGTGTATACCTGATGGTTTAGCTTTTCACCAAAGGTATAAGCAACACTACCTAAAGGAGCAACCAGAAAAGAGCTTTCCGAAGAAGCCTTCTGATCTGTGGATGAAAGATTGCTATCAGCATCGGTATTAAAGTTCGAGGTGGAAGAGGTAACCCCGGTATTGAGAGAGATTTCACCACTGAAACCTTGTTGGTCTGCAAGCTTGGCAAAAGCGGGAGAAGCCGCAACGCTCAATGCCAAGAGAGTTATTTTTATTTTCATTCAAGGGCTCCTTGCCCACCGGTTCTTAGGACGGGTTATTAATAGCAGTAAAGCTTTAAACTTCCAGGTTAATTATTTATCAATAATGATTTTTGAACTAGCAAAAAAAAAGGAAGCCGAAGCTTCCTTTCATCAATGGCTTACTTCTTTAATAAGAAGTTCACGAGCTCGAAGTACTCATCAAGAGAGTTGATACCTTGAGCTTCTACTAGGTAGCGGTTGTTAACCACAACAGCGGGTACACCTGAAAGGCCGCTGTCTTTGAATGCTTTGTCGAAGCGACGAACCATAGAATCTACAGCAAAGCCGTTATACGCAGCATCGAATTTCTTCGCATCAACGCCTTCGTCTAGGAAGATTTGACGCAGTTCTTCTTCATCACGTGGTGGCTTGTTCATTGTGTGGATGCGGTTAAACATCACTGGCACCATTTTATCTTCAACTTTCAGTGCAATCATTGTCGCGTAAGCTTTGCTCATTGGCAGACCCATGTTGCCACCCATGAATGAAACATGGTTCTTCTGTAGCTTAGCGTCTTTAGGTAGCTGTTGTTTTAGCTGCTGGATGATTGGCTCAAAGCTATTACAGTGTGGGCAGTAAAAAGAGAAGAACTCTGTCACCATTGGTTTTTTTGATGCTTCTAGGTCGAGAACTTTGTAGTGTTCACCTTCGTTAAATTTCGCAGCGTGAGCGGTAAGGCTCAACATGATCAATGAGAAAAATGCGAATAGCTTTTTCATTTATCCAATCTCCATTATGTTTGAATTTTTATCTAGTTGTATGTTGCGATTGCTGTTACCACTGAGGCATTAACGAAAGTGGTGGCTCTTGCAGGGTAGCAATTTGCTCTTTACAAGCAAGTACTTGTTGCTCCCAATATTTCGGATCATTAAACCACGGGAAGGCCAGAGGAAACGCAGGATCGTGCCATCGTTTCGCCAACCATGCCATGTAATGCACCATACGTAGACCGCGTAGTGGTTCGATTAGTTTCAGTTGTGCGGTATTAAAATCGCAAAACTCTTGGTAACTCTCTAGCAAAATATCCAGTTGCATCAGCTTATCTTGGCGCTCGCCATTGAGCAGCATCCACAGATCTTGTATCGCAGGGCCGTTACGTGCGTCATCAAGATCGACGAACATTGGCCCATCGCGCCACAAAATATTGCCAGGGTGGCAGTCACCGTGCAGGCGGATATTCTCAATGTTGCTCGGCCACTGGCTCTCTAGCTCTTTGATCAGAAGGTCAACGTCATTGAAGAAGGCATTTTCTAGGTGCGTCGGGATAAACTGAGAGTTCTCTAGAATCTTACGTGGCTGATAAAGGTATTCATCTAAGCTGATGGTCGGGCGATGCTGGAATGTTCTTCCCGCGCTGGCTTTATGAATACGACCAAGAAAGCGTCCTACGCCTTCCAATTGATCTAGATTGTCAACTTCATACTGTCTGCCGCCAACACTTTCAAATAGTGCAAATAGGTAGCCTTGGTATTCATGTAAGGTTGCACCGTTGATTCGCATTGGAGGCGCAACCGGCATCTCTTGTTCGATAAGCTCGAGTGCGAAGTCATGCTCTTCTTGGATCTGTGCCTTGTTCCAGCGTTGTGGACGGTAAAACTTAACGACGTAGCGCTTACGGTCTTCATCGGTGAACTGATAGACACGGTTTTCGTAACTGTTGAGAGCGAGAAGCCCGGATTCAGCGCGAACTCCGATGCTCTCCAGTGCGTACCACATGAAGTCAGGAGTCAGGTTATCAAAGTTAAAGGCTTGCATCGTCATAGAATAAAAAAGGCTCATTACTGAGCCTTTTTCCATTTATTGGGTTGTTATACCAAGCACTACGGTGCGGGTATCAGAGCTTCTTGATAAAGCGGCTTTCGACTTCCATCGTAAACTCTTCATTATCCGAGAGTATAAACTGAATTGTCGAAACTGGTGAGCTCAGTTTTTCTGGGTCGGCGCCCAAACTGATAGGTAGGTTCAAAACCTCGCCTGGATCGACAGTAATCGTCTGTTTACCATACCAGATAGAATCGGGCAGTCCGCTAACATCGAGTTTGTACTCTTGCTCTTGTTGAGTCTTGTTGATCACTTTCAAGGTGTAGGTGTTTTCAACCAACCCTTGGTTATTGACTCTAAACAGTTGGTTTCGGTCACGCAGAACACTTAGGCCGGCAGGATCAACGCTCGCGATTTGGGCGAAGAACAAGCCCAGCATCACGATCAAGATAGCGCCATAGCCCAACAGCTTGGGACGCATTACCTTGGTCGAGTGACCTTCAAGTCTGTGCTCGGTGGTGTAATTGATCAGGCCTTTCTCATAGCCCATACGCTCCATCGTGTTGTCACAGGCATCAATACACGCGCCGCAGTTAATACACTCGTATTGCAGGCCGTCACGGATATCGATACCCGTAGGGCACACTTGTACACACAGATTACAGTCAATACAGTCGCCTAGACCAAGCTCTTTTGGATCGGCTTTACGAGAGCGAGGGCCACGGCTTTCACCACGTTCTGTGTTGTAACCAACGATGAAGGTGTCTTTATCGAACATTGCCGACTGGAAACGCGCGTAAGGACACATGTGCAGACAAACAATTGAACGCATCCAACCCGCATTGGCATAAGTACATCCAGCAAAGAACAGTACCCAAAACACCGGCCAGAAAGACGAGTTAAAGGTAAAGAAGCCAACCACTAACTCTTTGATTGGGATGAAGTAACCAACAAAGGTTAAGCCCGTCGCAATGGCAATCGCCCACCACGCAATGTGTTTGAGGGTTTTTCTGAGGATTAAATTGCTCGTCAGTTTGCCCGAGTCTTGTTTTTTTCGCTTATTGGCAGCGCCTTCTAGCTTCTCTTCGAACCAGATATACATGAAGGTCCAGACGGTTTGTGGGCATAAATAGCCACACCAGACACGGCCTAAGAAGGTGGTTATGAAAAACAGGCCAAACGCGGCAATCATAAATAGGATCGCGAGTAGGGTCAGATCTTGCGGGTATAAGGTGGTGCCAAAGAAGTTGAACTGTTGGCTGCCGATATCGAGCAAGATCGCTTGACGTTCACCAAAGGGAATCCATGGGATAAGCGCAAAAAGTAAAAGTAAGAACCAACCGCCATAGCGACGCAGTTGTTGGAATTTACCTTTGCTTTCTCGAACATAGATTCGGTTACTTGGGTTAAATCGATCTCCATTACCTTTATGTGTTTTCGGGTTAAAGGTTTTAGGAGTCACATCTTTGATATCGATTTTATCCTGACTCATGGACTATCCTTTTTGTGGCTTGTTTGCCCGGTTAAGTCGGGCATGACGACATTACTTGAAAGTATGGTTTAGAGAACCTGTTGAAATTGAGCTTGGTGCATTTGTTGTTATCGCACTCACTCTTATTATTTTAGAAGATTCTTATGGATGGCGATTATAGCGACAATCTTGTTCTCATTTCTTTAACGCTATCAACCTTTAACAACAAAAGTCATAACAGTTGTGACGAAAAAATAGCGAACAGAAACAAAAAAGCGACCTGGTGGTCGCTTTTTAAAATTGAGTGTTTTATCTATACGGCAATTGAGCTCTAAACTAACGGGCGACTAAAGAAGGCCACGTGCTTTTAGAATTGCGGTTTTGAAATCATCTTCTTGGTCTTTTTTCAGGCCCGGGATCATCTCATCTTTTTCGCTGTTGCGCATTTTTAGGTGATAGATAAGAACATCGTCAGTCAGTTCTTCAAGCTTGCCTTGGTAGCCCGCTTCTTTTGATAGCTTAATGATGAACTCTAATAGGTTAAGCTCTTGATCTTTCTGCCACTCAGGCTCCATCAGTTCAAGCAGTTCTTCAATGCGGTGACACTTCATACTTTATTTCTCCACAAATTTTATAATGATTTGTGGCTAAGGTATCAAATCGGGTAGGGAATACCAATGTGTAAACACATTTCAAGATGGGAGCGGGCAAGAAAAAAGCGCAGTAAAAACTGCGCTTTTTGTTAAGCGGCTTTAATCACTTTCGTTGTAGTCGGTGCTAATAAAGCAGTCTTCTCAACTAGAGTCATTGTAGGAGCCAATTTCTTAGCCGTTGGAGCAGCAACAAAGCCACTACGACGACGCATCGCACTACGGTTGGTGTGCGAGAACCTGACAGCTGTTGGGCGCATTAATTTACCTAACGGTCAGGCATATCCATTGCCAATCTAATGGCCTGATTTACCATGAGCTCCACCTCAATTGCTTGAAGCGTCACTCGTCTGGCTTTCGCCAATCCGAAGAATAAATCAGGATAATGATATGCATGCATATCAAGGCTTAGATTATCACTATCTAAGTTATCGATCGACGCCTGAGTGATAAATAGACGATATTAGAGCTAAAATAGTGTGAGCAGTATATTTGAGTTTGAACCTCTTTCAGGCTTAAGATGATGCTTTAAAGGAGGTGCATATGTCGTTCTTAAAGAAAACGTTAGCAAGTTTTGGAATTGGATCTGCCAAGGTGGATTCTGTATTGCAACAGGAAGTGCTTTATCCAGGCAAGAAGGCGAGCATTATTGTGCATGTCTATGGTGGCGCTCAGCCACAAGAGATCGACAATATCGATCTCAACTTGTGCTGTCGTTACGTCAAAGAAATTACTATGAATTCGCAAAGGCAAGAGGGCGGTCAAACACGTCGAATGCACCAGACATACTCGTTGGCCAAATGGAGCCTGCCGTATGCCTTTGTTATTCAGCCGGGTGAAACCCGTGATTTTGAATGTGAGTTTGATGTCCCGCTGAACACTCCGGTCACGATTGGTGATTCAAAGGTGTGGCTAGAAACCGGGCTCGATATTGCGATGGCGATTGATCCATCGGATAAAGACATCTTAACAGTGCGCCCTGACGCACTCCTTGATGGTATTTTTAACGAACTTGAAGCTCAAGGGCTGCGTATTCGCCAAGTGGAGTGTGAAGCGGTAGAAGGCTTTGAACTGCCATTTGTGCAAGAGTTCGAGTTTGTTCCGACGACGGGTCCTTATCATGGCCGTTGGCGTGAGCTTGAGGTTGTAGCTCATCGTGATGAAACTGAGCTTAAGTTGTGGTTTGAGATAGACCGCAATCGCGACGGTGCCAAAGGCATGTTGGCGAGTTTATTGGGAGTGGGTCAGCTACAGCGTCAATTGAGTGTGCCATTGGATACCTCACCGGAAGAAGCCGGCAAGATGGTACTTGAATATCTAGATAGCGCCTCTTAGTTGGCTCTTTGGTTCTTTAGCTTTAGAGAGCCTAGCCTCATCACACAGTTTAGGCGTCATTAATGTCATAAAAGATGTCATATAAATTTAAGCTTACACGTGTAATCTTAATGTGCAATACTAGGTCAATTGAACATTTACTCTAGTAGGATACTCATGTCTGCATCATCAGCTAGCGAATACAGCGATATCGAAGAACGCGCCAATGCGATAACCCATGGTTTGGGCGTCGTGCTTGGCGTGGTTGGTCTGATCTTGTTGTTGATTCGCGCGTTTGATTACCAAGCCGACATGTTGACGGTTGCCAGTATGGCAATCTATGGCAGCAGCATTATCCTGCTTTTTCTTGCTTCCACGCTTTATCACTCGATCACCACAGAAAAAACCAAGCGTTTATTGAAAACCCTCGATCACTGTGCAATTTACTTACTCATCGCAGGTAGCTACACCCCGTTTTTATTGGTTGGCTTAAGAACCCCATTGGCGATGGGCTTGATGGCGGTTATCTGGGGAATTGCGCTGGTCGGTATCATCATGAAGATTGCCTTCGTCTACCGGTTTAAGCGTCTATCGCTGTTCATTTATTTAGCGATGGGCTGGTTGTCGTTGATTGTGGTGTATCAACTGGCGATGAATATCGAGATAGGTGGCTTGGTGTTATTGGCGCTCGGTGGCGTGATCTACTCGTTGGGTGTTATTTTCTATGTGGCAAAACGCATCCCTTACAACCACGCCATCTGGCACTTGTTTGTTTTGGCGGGCTGCGCTTGCCATTTCTTCGCTATTTATTTGTATGTGACTCCGGTTTAGCGAGCCAGTACTTCAGTAATCTCAGCTTTAATCTGATATTCAGGGTGTTGTTCTAGGTCGAGCTTGATGAGCTTGCCTTCTTCACCTGTCTTTGGTCGTAGGTATGTGTCGGCCATTCGTTTGATTGATTTCCACACTGCAACCTCTTCTTCTGCCAACAACTCACCTTCTGTAGTAAATACGCTTATGTTAAGTGATACCAAAATGACCGCTTGAGTGCCTTGGTTAGTGATGGCTGTCGGAATGATAAGCTCACCATCTTCATAGCGACTTGCACCCAGTACAACATCTACTCCTGATTGAGACAGCTGTAAGCTTGGCTTCTTACTATCAACCACAATCGTAGTACCACGCGTGTTCATTGCGACAGGTACGGCTACGACAGGGGCTGCTGCAATAGGCGCTGCTGAAACAGGCACTGCGAACTCAGATGTTGTCGCTGCTGCTTCCGTTTGCTTCGGTGCCACGTATTGCCAAGTAAAATCATCTTTGAGTAACACTTGCTTGCCATCAGGCAAGGTGACCATTTGATCAGCAAAGGCAGAACTTACGAATACTGAGTTTGCGAGCAATGCGCTAGCGAGAAGTACGTATGATTTCATCTGTGTTTCCTTGATTTTGTGCTTGGTTAACGTCGCCAAAAGGCTGGGAAAAATAGAACAATGAGCGTCAATATCTCGAGTCGCCCCATCAGCATTCCTAAGCTTAGCAACCATTTAGCGGCGTCGGGCAGTGGAGCAAAGTTCCCGGTTGGACCGATAACGCTGCCCATACCAGGACCAACGTTGGCAACGGCTGTGATGGCGCCAGATATACTGGTCACGGGATCAAGCCCCATCGCGCTCAAGCCACCTGCAATTAAGATAATCGTAATAAAGAACATCAAACCAAATGCGACTAGTGAACGCACAATATCGTCATTCACCGGTCGCTGATTGTAGCGTTGAACAAACACGCCCGACGGGTGAATCAGTTTCATCATTTGCTTATGAAGCATGGTCATCGCGATCTGGAAGCGGAAGATTTTGATACCGCCAGAGGTTGAACCTGAGCACGCGCCCGCCATCATTAAAAAGGCAAACAGCGTGGTAGGTAAAGCGCCCCACGCGGTGAAATCTTCTAAGCCAAAACCGGTTGTGGTTACGACTGACACAATATTGAACATCGAAACACGCATCGCATCCATGACCGTGTAGCCATCTCTAACCACCAACCATGTCGATATCACGGCACTGGTGACTAAGAATAGATAGGTGAAGCCTCTCACTTGCGCGTCTTTGTAGAGGATTGAGAGTTTTCTGCCACGCAGTGCGCTAACGAACAGTAGGAACGGCAGACCACCAAGGAACATGAACAGGGTTCCCACCCAGTGAGCACTGTTAGAGAAGTGGTTCATCGAGCCATCTGATGTTGAGTAACCACCCGTAGACAGTGTTGTGAAGGCATGATTGATCGCGTCAAAGATGCCCATGCCTGCAAAGAGATAGCTAATGATGCACAAGCCAGTCAGAACCAGATAAACCGCCACGATGTTCTTCGCGACCGTTTTTGCTCGTGGGCTGCTTTTATCTGACCAGTCGGATGATTCGGTTTGGAACAGGCGCATACCACCGACGTTGAGCATTGGCAGAACCGCTACCGCCATAACGATGAAGCCGATGCCACCTAACCATTGCAATATAGAACGCCACAACAGAATGCTTGGTGCCATGCTGTCTAAGCCGCTTAATACGGTTGAGCCTGTTGTGGTGATACCAGACATGGTTTCAAAATAGGCGTCAGTGAAGCTGATGTGGTTGATGAAGACAAACGGCAGTGCAGCAAAGGCACTGGCTATCGTCCATACCAGAGAGGTGATCAGGAACATGTCCCGCACCCCAAGTCGGAACTTAGCGGAGCGCCCTAAGCTCAAGCAGATGAACGCCACAATGTGCGTGATCACTACCGATTGACCAAACTCGAGGAAGCCACCGGTGCCTGTGAAAAAGGCAACCAATGTGGGGATGTACATGAAAAGGGCGAGTTTTGATAACACTAACCCTATCACTAATAATATCGGACGAAAGTTGACCATAGCTTAATAGACCATAGCTTTAATTGATTACAGCTTTGTGCCGGAGCGTCGTTCTCACAAGAAGAAGGTTGCGAGAAGATACTTACGAGAACAAGGCTATAAGAAGAACGGGCTCGGTTGGAATAGAGACTCAACATCAGGTACGTATTTCTTGTCCACTAGGAACATCACTACGTGGTCATCTTGTTCGATTACGGTTCTATCGTGCGCGATAAGTACTTCTTCTCCGCGAACAATCGCACCAATAGTGGTGCCCGGTGGTAGCTTGATGTCGCCAATCGCTCGGCCAACCACTTTCGATGTGGTTTCGTCACCGTGAGCAATGGCTTCGATCGCCTCTGCAGCGCCGCGACGTAGAGATGATACGTTAACAATATCAGCACGACGAACGTGAGTAAGCAGCGCAGAAATGGTCGCTTGCTGTGGAGAGATAGCAATATCAATCACGCCACCCTGAACAAGGTCTACGTAAGCACCACGCTGAATCAGTACCATTACCTTCTTGGCACCCATTCGCTTCGCCAGCATTGCTGACATGATGTTGGTTTCATCTTCATTGGTTAGGGCAATGAACACGTCCACTTGATCGATGTTCTCTTCGGTTAGCAGCTCTTGGTCTGCCGCATCGCCACAGAAGACGATGGTGTTTTCTAATTCTTCAGACAGCTTTTCGGCACGAGTGTAGCTGCGCTCGATAAGCTTGATGCTGTAGCTCTGCTCAAGGCGTTTTGCCAAGCTTGCACCAATGTTACCACCACCGACAATCATGATGCGGCGGTACGGTTTCTCTAGGCGTTGTAGCTCACTCATTACTGAGCGGATATGGTTACTCGCTGCCACAAAGAAAACCTCATCATCGGCTTCAATGATGGTGGTGCCTTGTGGGCGAATAGGGCGACCTTGACGGAAAATAGCGGCAACACGGGTATCAATGTGCGGCATGTGCTCACGCAAAGCAGACAGTGCGTTACCCACCAGTGGACCACCGTAGTAGGCTTTTACTGCTACTAGGCTAACCTTCTGTTCAGCAAAGCTCACAACCTGCAGTGCGCCTGGGTATTGAATCAGGCGCTCGATGTAGCTGGTCACTAGTTCTTCGGGTGCGATCAGGTGATCGACTGGGATGGCACCTGATTTGAATAACGCTTCTTTCTCTTCTAGGTATTGAGGAGAGCGAATACGAGCAATTCGGTTCGGCGTATTGAAAAGAGAGAAAGCAACCTGACACGCAGCCATGTTGGTTTCATCCATGTTGGTTACGGCAACCAACATGTCGGCATCTTGCGCACCCGCTTCACGTAGTGTGTTTGGGTGGCTGGCATAACCGTTTACAACCCTAAGGTCGTACTTATCCTGAAGTTCACGAAGTCGGTCAGCATTACGGTCGACAATGGTGATGTCGTTGTTTTCACCAACCAGGTTTTCAGCAAGGGTACCGCCAACTTGTCCAGCACCTAGAATAATGATCTTCATAGCCTTTCTCTTATTTTTTGCCGTTGTAATTCTAGTGCTCTCTTTTCGCTTTGGTAATGCACTAGAAAGAAACAGCGGCTAAGAAATAAATTCTTAGCCGCTGTTAGTTGTTATGCCTGTTTTACTAGAACTGCGTAGTAGAAGCCATCCATATCTTCTTCTCCAGGTAGTATTTGACGACCCGGATTTTCGATATCAGACCCAACCAACGTAGCGTTCTCAGTGCGTGCTAGGAATGCTTTCACTTGCAGCACGTTTTCTTGCGGCGTGATAGAACAAGTCGCATAAACCATGGTGCCGCCTTCTTTCAGCTGACGCCACATTGCATCCATAATCTCGCTTTGCAGTTCAGCCAGCGCATCAATGTCAGACGCACGACGTAGCCACTTGATGTCAGGGTGACGGCGAATAACGCCAGTCGCTGAACAAGGTGCATCAAGCAGAATACGGTCGAACTTATCACCCATCCACCACTCTTCAGGGTAGCGAGCATCACCACAAATTACGTCGGCACGCAGTTGCAGGCGCTCAAGGTTATCGTAAACGCGGTCTAGACGTTTGATGTCGCAGTCAATCGCAACCACTTCAGTATCTTGAGTGTGCTCAAGAATGTGTGCCGTTTTACCACCTGGTGCAGCACAACAATCTAAGATCAGCTCACCATCTTTTGGTGTTAGGTAATCAACCGAAAGCTGAGCGGCAGCGTCTTGCACTGATACCCAACCTCTGTCGAAGCCAGGAAGCAAAGTAACATCACAAGGTGCAGCTAATTTTATGGCATCAGCAGCTTCAGGGTGCAATGTGTATTCAATGTTTTCGTTTTTAAGCAGTTCAACATACTCGTCACGAGTGTGGTGTTGGCGGTTAACGCGCAGCCACATTGGTGCCTTACTGTTGTTTGCTTCAACCAGTTGCTCCCATTGATCTGGGTAGCTCTCTTGAAGCATTTTTAGAATCCAGCTTGGGTGGCCGTATTTGCCTGCATTGTGGCTAACGGCTTTCTCGTCTAGTTCTTCTTGGTCACGTAGGTAGCTACGTAGTACAGCGTTGATCAAACCACTCAGGCTTGGACCACGCAGTGTTTTAGTACCCTCAACCGTTTCAGCAACCGCAGCATGCGAAGGGATACGCATAAAGCTTAGTTGGTAAATGCCCACCAAGATTAGGTGGTGGAATACACGCTTTTTACCTTTAAGTGGGTTTTCCATCAGTTCGTTAGCGATTGACTCTAAACGAGGCAGGTAACGAAGTGCGCCGTAGCAAATCTCTTGCAGTAGAGCATGGTCTCGCGGACGGATCGTTTTTTGAGCCGCAGGGAGAGCGTGTGAAAGAGAGTGGCCTTTATCGACAACTTGGAATAGGACATTTGCAGCAGCAGCGCGAACATTCATGAGGGGTACCGAATATTTATTTGAATACATGAGGGCATCTCTGCCCTCGTAAAGGTTTTCTTAGCTGCGTAATTAGCAGCTTTAAAAGCGGATTAAGAAAGCTGTGTACCAACTTCAAACCAGCTTGCACGTGAGTTCAAGATATCCTGAACTGACATGGCTTTTTTACCTGGAACTTGCAGCTGTTCAAGAACAAGTACGCCTTGTCCTGTCGCTACGTAGATACCAGTTTTATCCGCTTGCAGAATTGTACCTGAAGGCTTATCAGAAGTTTGCTCTGCCACACGGCTTTGCCATACTTTGATGCTGTTCTCAGCAGCTTCAAAGTGGCTCATTGGCCATGGGTTGAAGGCACGAACGCAGCGTTCAATATGCGCAGCTTCATCACTCCAGTTGATACGCGCTTCTTCTTTGCTTAGCTTCTTCGCGTAGTTCGCAAGCTCATCGTCTTGCTTTTCTGCAACCGCTTTGCCAGAAGCGATGTCCGCTAGACATTCAACAAGCGCGTCAGGGCCAAGACCCGCTAACTTCTCGTACATTGATGCGCTAGTATCTGTCGCTTCGATAGGCAGCGTTGCGATGCTTAGCATGTCGCCAGTATCTAGGCCGATATCCATCTGCATGATCGTCACGCCTGTCTCTTTATCACCTGCCCAAATAGAGCGTTGAATCGGAGCAGCACCACGCCAGCGCGGTAGGATAGAGCCATGTACGTTGATACAACCTAAGCGAGGCGTATCTAATACAACCTGCGGAAGCAATAAGCCGTAAGCGACAACAACCATGATGTCAGCGTTCAATTCAGCTAGCTCTTGCTTAGCCTCATCTGACTTGAAGTTTTCTGGTTGGTAAACCGGAATATTGTTTTCAAGTGCGATGTTTTTTACTGGGCTCGCAGTGAGTTTTTTACCGCGGCCTGCTGGGCGATCTGGCTGTGTGTAAACAGCAACAACTTCATGCTCCGAAGACAACAACGCCGCCAAGTGACGGGCGGCGAAATCCGGAGTACCTGCAAAGACAATTCTTAAAGACTGACTCAAGGTAGGCTTCCTTCTAATTTAGTAATAGCAGCGGTTATTAACCTTGTTTCTCGTTGAAACGTTTAATCTTCGCTAGCTTATCTTGGATACGTTTACGCTTTAGTGGCGATAGGTAATCAACAAACAACTTGCCTTCTAGGTGGTCAAGTTCGTGCTGAACACAGATAGCCAGAAGGTCGTCAGCGTCGAATGTGAATTCGTTGCCGTCACGGTCTAGTGCTTTAACCGTTACTTCTGCAGCGCGAGGTACTAGAGCTCGAGCGCCTGGTACAGATAGGCAGCCTTCTTCGATTCCATCTTCGCCGCGCTTCTCAGTAATTTCAGGGTTGATAAGCACCATTGGCTCATCACGTGTTTCTGAAATATCGATAACAACGATGCGTTGATGGAAATCTACTTGCGTTGCCGCAAGGCCGATACCTTCTTCGTCGTACATGGTTTCAATCATGTCATCAACGAACTTTTGAATCTCTGGGGTAACTTCTTTTACCGGTTTCGCCACGGTACGTAGACGATCATCTGGTAATGTTAATACTTGTAATACAGACATATACACTCGAAATATTGAACTGTGCCGAAACAGCTTAAACCTTGTTGGCTCAATTCTAGACATTTTAGAGGTCAAATGACAGCATCCTGAAGGTAATTCTCCAATCAGATGTCATATATTCAGACCAAGGAACCTAGGTCATGCGTCATTTTTCCCCCGCTTTATCTCTTATTTGTGCCTCGCTTTCGTTCGCCGCTATGGCTGAAAATAGTGAGCAACCTTTAACCATTAAACAAGGCGCACCCGAGGCGTATGTGGTGGTTAAGGGCGATACCTTATGGGATATCTCCGCGATGTATCTCGATAGCCCTTGGTTGTGGCCAAGGTTATGGCAGGTAAACCCTGAAATAGAAAACCCTCACCTTATTTACCCTGGAGATAAATTGTCTCTGGTTTGGATTAATGGTGAGCCGGTATTGAGTCTTAAACCGGTTATCAAGCTGAGCCCTAAGATTCGTGTCTCGGAGAAGAAAGCGGTGCCAACCGTCAATGAAGGATTGGTTCTTCCTTACCTACAATCTGATCGCTTGGTTGAACTGCAAGATATTCAATCGGCTCAACGAGTGTTAGGAACGAGTGATGGGAAGAGATTCTTATCGGGTGAAGACCGGTTGTTTATCTCGGGCAACCAACAACATCAAAAGTGGGGTATTTACCGCGCCGTTGAAACCTACCAGCGACAGCAACCTCAAGCGAGTATGACCTCGTTGCGTTTGGTCGCCACGGCACGCTTAAAAGAAGTGGACGCTGAGTTCAGTAGCTTACAGATAGAGACTCAACTGCAAGAGGTACTGCTTAACGATCTTGTGTTGCCAGAGCTTGGTGTTGATCAGGTGAAGCTCTCAACCACGTTTTACCCTGCGCCTAGTGCTGCGGGTCAGTTTGCCAATATATTGGGTTCATTAGATGGCAGCCAGTACAGCGCGAAGAATCAGGTAGTGGTGATCAACAAAGGTTCACAGGATAACCTTCGCCAAGGTTCTATGTTTACCCTCAGTGAAAGCGGTGCTGTGGTGTTTGGTAAGCAGGGTGAATACAGCTATAAAGAGTCTGCGGCGAGTAATAAAGTGCAGCTACCAAGTACCTCGCTCGGTAGCTTGATGGTCATTCGTCCTTATGAGTATTTTAGCCTCGCGTTGATCACTCAAAGTTCAAAGCCAGTAAGTAATGACATTGTGGCGGTATCGCCTTTGGACCTTGCAGTGACAGAAGAGGGAAGCGAGTGAATGAAGAGCAACTGATCGCTTGGTTAACGTTAAGTTTTATTCCGCAACTGGGTGGAAAGCGTCTTGCTCGCCTACTCAGTGTTGATTCTCCTTTAAATATTGTTGGTTACTCAGGGCAACAGCTGCAAGCATTGGGTTTATCAACCAAACAAATCTCCTATCTAAGAGAACAGGCCCCAAGAGAGGTAGAGGCTTGTCTCGCTTGGCGAGCTAAACAATCCAACCATCACATCCTGACTCCGAGTTGCCCACATTATCCTAAATTGCTGAGTGAGATTGCTTCGGCGCCTACTGTGCTTTTCGTTAGAGGTAACGTTGAAAAGCTGATTGAACCTCAAATCGCGATGGTTGGCAGCCGTAATGCCAGTATTGAAGGTCTACAGACGGCGAAATCATTCGCTAAAGAGTTTGTACAAAATGGTTTGATTGTCACTAGCGGCTTAGCGCTTGGTATTGATGGTTATGCCCATGATGGCGCTCTAGATAAAGGAGGGGAGACTTTCGCGGTTTTAGGTTCAGGTTTGGATTCAATTTACCCTGCGAGGCACAGAAACCTAGCGGATAGGATTTGTGAGAATGGTGCGCTGATCTCAGAATTCCGCCCAAGCGCAAAGCCACGACCTGAACATTTCCCTCGACGTAACCGTATTATTAGTGGCTTGTCGCTAGGAACCTTAGTGGTTGAAGCGGCTGAGAAAAGTGGCTCTTTGATTACGGCTCGCTATGCCATGGAGCAGGGGCGCGAGGTTTTCGCGCTTCCAGGTTCGATTCATAGCCCAACCAGTCGTGGAGGGAATAGTTTAATCAAAGCTGGTGCATGTTTGGTACAGAGTGCTCAAGATGTTCTGATTGAAATAAAGAGTCTGTTAGACTGGTCTATTGATCAGCAGCCCAGTTTGTTCGAACCTACGTCCAGTATTGGGGAAAATGAACAATTGCCATTTCCACAGCTGTTCGCTAACGTAGGGTTAGAGGCGACACCCGTTGATATTTTGGCACAGAGAACCCATATACCTGTGCATGAGGTCATGATGCAGCTTTTGGAGCTTGAGCTCTCAGGGCATGTTGTTGCAGTTTCCGGTGGCTATATTCGAAAGGGGAGAGGCTAAGCTATGATGATGGACATACTGATGTACTTGTTTGAAACCTACATCCATAGCGATTCTGAATTGCAGGTGGATCAAGATGAGCTGGAAGATGAGCTTCTTCGAGCAGGGTTTCACCAAGATGATATTTATAAGGCTCTCCATTGGTTAGAAGATCTTGCAGCATTGCAAGATACCGAGAACCAAGCGGCGATTAGTGTGTGTTCCAATACCTCGATGCGTATTTATACCAGTCGAGAGATTTCACGTATTAATATGGAGTGTCGAGGTTTCTTACTGTTCCTTGAGCAGATCAATGTACTCACAACAGAGATTCGTGAAATGGTGATTGATCGTGTGATGGGGCTTGAGACCAACGAATTTGAATTGGATGATCTGAAATGGATTATCTTAATGGTGCTATTTAATGTGCCGGGTAATGAAAGTGCTTACACGCAAATGGAAGAGCTGTTGTACACCAAAGAGCAAGGTATCTTGCATTAATACAGGCTTGTCATGAGTAGTAAGATTGATAATCAGCTTTTTTCAGCACATGAACATGCGTTAGAGCATAAACCATGTCCACAGTGTGGTGGGGAGCTTCAGCTTCGCCATGGTAAGCACGGCCCATTTTTAGGCTGTAAGCAGTATCCGAGCTGTGATTACATCAAGCCTCTTCATCAAAATGATGGTCATGTGGTGAAAGAGCTGGGCGTTCCGTGTCCTAAATGCCAAAACGAATTGGTATTAAGGCAAGGTCGCTTTGGGATGTTCATTGGCTGTAGCAGTTATCCAGAGTGTAATCACATCGAATCTTTGGACCAACCGAAAGAACAACCTGAAGAGCAGCCACTTGTTGCCTGCCCTGAGTGTGGTCGAGGCCACTTGGTTGAGCGTAAATCTCGCTATGGCAAAACCTTCTATGCGTGTGATAACTACCCTAAGTGTAAGTTCGCCGTTAATCAGCCACCTGTTATAGGTCGTTGTGAACAGTGCCAGTTCCCGTTGTTACTTGAGAAGAAAACAGCCAGTGGTACCAAGAAGCAATGCGCTGATCGCAAGTGTCACCACATTCAATCTCAATAACTCGATATTATAGACACAAAAAAACGGCGCTCACTGAGCGCCGTTTTTGTATCCAATAAACTTTTTACATCAATAAGCCAATGTAGGCTTACTTCATCTGCTCAGCAAACTCATGCACAGCAGGGTAGGCTTGCTTATCAAGAATCTCAGCCAATGAGCACAAAGCTCTTTGTAATTCTGCGTTGTAGTCAGCGCTCACGTTAATGTGACCCATCTTGCGACCTGCACGCTTTTCTTTGCCATACCAATGAACATGACAACCACCTTGAGCAAGAATAGCCTCAGGAAGAGTATCTTCGCCAAGAATGTTGATCATTGCGGTTGGACGAATCAGTTTAGTGCTACCTAGTGGCATGCCACACACTGCACGTAGGTGGTTTTCAAACTGACAAGTCTCTGCGCCTTGTTGCGTCCAGTGACCAGAGTTATGAACTCGTGGTGCAATCTCATTAACTAGCAGTGAACCTTGAACATCAAAGAACTCAAGTGCAAGCACGCCAACGTAGTCCAAACGTTCTGCAACTGCGGTGAACATGGTTTTCGCTTGCTCTTGCAGTTCAATGTCATCAATCGCTGTCGATAAGCTTAACACGCCGTCGGTGTGAACATTTTCAGCCAGTGGGTACACTTGAATCTCGCCATTAGCGCCACGAGCACCAACCAGTGATACTTCGCGATCAAACGGAACGAACTCTTCAGCCACAATGGCTTGGTTGTCTGTTGCGGCGATGCACTCGGCCATTTCTGTCCAAGTTGCGTCAACATTGTCTAATGTTTTTAAGCGCCATTGACCTTTGCCATCGTAACCACCAAGTGTGCTCTTCAATACCATTGGTAAGCCAACGTGAGCGATCGCAGCGTCAAAGTCTTCGCGAGAGTTAATCACGTAGTATTTGGCATTTTTCACATTTGCTTCGTCTAACAGGGCTTTTTCAAGACGACGGTCACCGCCGGCTTTAATTGCTTCTGTTGTCGGTAAGAACTTACCGCTGCGTTCACACACCTCAAGTACATCGTGAGGAATATGTTCGAATTCAGCAGTAATGACGTCCGCACGCTCTATCGCATTTTCTAAGCCGTTACCTAGAATCGCTTGCGTTAATGGGTGAACAATATTTTTGCTGCCAACATCAAAAGCAGAAATTTCAATATTCAGCGGCGCCCCAGCTAGGGACATCATGCGAGCAAGTTGGCCCGCGCCTAACACAAGAACATGCATGGAAATTAGTCCTCTGCAGGGTTTGGATTAGCCAAAACCGTTTCTGTTTGCTCAGAACGGAATGCTTCTACTTTTGCCATTACTTCTTCATTGTGTGTACCAATGATTTGAGCCGCTAGGATGCCTGCATTGGCAGCGCCAGCTTCACCGATAGCCAAAGTACCTACCGCGATACCTTTTGGCATCTGCACGATAGAAAGCAGAGAGTCCATGCCTTTCAGTGCTTTAGACTGAACTGGAACACCCAGAACTGGTACGCTTGTGAAAGCAGCAGCCATGCCCGGAAGGTGCGCTGCACCGCCAGCACCAGCAATAATTACTTTAATACCGCGCTCTTTCGCACTGGTTGCGTAGTCTGCAAGCAACTGAGGTGTGCGGTGAGCAGAAACCACTTTTGTTTCGTACGCCACGCCAAACTGATCCAACATTTCTGCAGCTAGCTTCATTGTTGGCCAATCAGATTTAGAACCCATGATAATACCGACAGTCATCTCAAACTCCTTCAGGTACGATTTAATTAGTGATTAGATATTTTGCGCGCATTATACGGGTAAAATTACTTAAGGAAAACGTTTGCGTCAGTCTAAGTTGTTAATTGATACATTTTATAAACAAATAGCTTTAGTCACAGTGAATGATAATTTGTACACTTAGCGAGTTCGATAACTGACTTAATGAGGCAACCCGTGGATAACTTTCAACATACTTTGCAGGCATTACAACAAGGTGAAGTCATTGCTTACCCGACTGAAGGCGTTTTTGGGGTCGGTTGTGATCCCGATAATCCACAAGCCATTAAGAAATTGCTCGATTTAAAACAGCGGCCGATGGAGAAAGGGTTGATCCTAATTGCTGCGAGTTACGAGCAGTTGCTGCCCTATATTGACGAAAGCCAGTTGACGGAAGCGCAGTTAGCGACCGTAAAAGCAACATGGCCGGGACCAGTGACTTGGATAATGCCAACCAGCAGTAAAGTAACTGACTGGGTCAGTGGCCAATTTGAATCCATCGCGGTGCGAGTGACGGATCACCCTTTAGTTCAAAGAATGTGTAATGAATTCGGTAAGCCGTTAACCTCGACCAGTGCTAACCTGACAGGTGAACCGCCTTGTATGACGACTGAAGAAGTTCAACAGCAACTGGGTCAACATTTGGTGGCTATTTTAGAAGGTCAAACGGGTGGTCGTGAGAAGCCAAGCGAAATTAGAGATGCAAAAACGTCGAAAATATTAAGACAGGGTTAAACCCTGCAAAGGAAGAAAGATGTCAGCAATTGATAAAGAAGCAGTAAAACAGTTTTTACTGAGCCTACAAGATTCGATTTGCCAGCAGCTTGAGCAAGCTGATGGTACTGCATTGTTTGAAGAAGATGCATGGCAGCGTGAACCCGGCGAGCGCCTTGGTGGCGGTGGTCGAACTCGCGTGATGACCAATGGTGCGGTATTTGAGCAAGGTGGGGTTAATTTCTCTCACGTAGCGGGTAAGGCAATGCCTGCCTCTGCCACGGCTCATCGCCCTGAATTAGCTGGACGTAAGTTTGAGGCAATGGGTGTCTCATTAGTTATCCACCCTAAAAACCCATACATCCCAACCTCACACGCGAACGTCCGATTCTTTATTGCGGAAAAAGAGGGGGAAGATCCGATTTGGTGGTTTGGTGGTGGTTTTGACTTAACGCCATTTTATCCTTTCGATGAAGACTGCCAATCTTGGCATCAAACCGCTAAAGATCTTTGTGCGCCGTTTGGTGATGATGTTTATCAAGAGCATAAAGAGTGGTGTGATAAGTACTTCTATCTTCCTCACCGAGACGAAACACGTGGTGTTGGTGGGTTGTTCTTTGATGATCTTAACGAGTGGGGCTTTGAAAAGAGCTTTGCTTATATGCAGGCGGTCGGTGAAGGTTTTGCAGCCGCATACTTACCAATTGTAGAACGACGCAAACAGACGCCTTATGGTGAGCGCGAGCGTGATTTCCAACTTTATCGTCGTGGTCGCTATGTTGAATTTAACTTAGTCTATGACCGTGGCACTCTATTTGGTTTACAAAGCGGCGGTCGTACAGAGTCTATATTAATGTCGATGCCGCCATTGGCTCGCTGGGAATACCGCTACGAACCGCAAGCGGGCTCACCAGAAGCTCTGCTTTATAGTGACTACCTCAAACCTCGAGTTTGGTAGTTCTTCCTTCCTTATAGGGATAGTGATAGGGTCATCTATATAGATGACCCTTTTTATTATTTCTGTTAGGTAAGGATATGACACAGCAAGTAGATCGTTATGCCGTTTTCGGTAATCCTATTGGGCAAAGCAAATCGCCATTCATTCACACATTATTTGCTCGCCAAACCAGCCAACAACTTACCTATACAGCATTACAGCCAGAGCACGGTCAATTTATCACTGCTGCCAAAACCTTTTTCAGCGAAGGTGGTCGAGGGTGCAATGTCACAGCGCCTTTTAAAGAAGATGCCTATCAGTTAGCCAATCGCCTAACTGAGAGAGCTGAACTAGCTGGTGCCGTAAATACCCTTAAGAAGTTAGATGATGGAGAGATCATTGGTGATAACACCGATGGTGAGGGCTTAGTTCAAGACCTGCTTCAACATCAAGTCACGCTAAAAGGAGCACGTGTTCTTCTTCTTGGCGCTGGTGGTGCTGCGAGAGGAGTGATTCAACCTCTTCTCGACCAAAAGCCACAACAGCTGGTGGTCGCTAATCGAACCAGCTCCAAGGCTGAACTTCTGGCTGAGATGTTTTCGTCGCATGGCAACATCAAGGGGATGGGGCTAAGTGATGTTAATGAAGGCTTTGATGTCATTATTAACTCTACCTCATCTGGTCTAAGCGGGCAGCTTCCTGAAGTGTCTGAGGTGATTTTCAATTCTACTAGCGCCGTTTATGACATGGTTTATGGATCTGGAACGACGGTATTCAATCAATGGGCATTAGATAATGGTGTTCATGCTGCTTATGATGGTTTGGGTATGCTAGTGGGGCAGGCAGCAGAAAGCTTTATGCTTTGGCGTGGTCTTCGTCCGGGAACAAAACAGATTTTAAGAGAATTACGTAAAAATCTAGAGATGTAATGGGGTGTTTATAAAAAATGAATCAATCAATTCTATTTCCTGATATCCAAGATTGGGATGAAGAGAGCCGAACAATCACGTTCCCAGCACAACAGTCGGGCGCATTGATTGAATGTGTCATGTCTATTGAGGAATTATCACGATTGGCAGGTAAAGATATAGAAGAAGGCGATCAAGCTTTAGTTATCTTTTCAGAGTTACGTTTCGATATTGAAGAGCTAGCGGAAGAGTTAATAGAAGAAGAGGAGTATGACTCCTCTAATCGGATTCAGATCAAAGCGCTTTAGACTGAAATTACAGAGTCTAGATAGTCATTTTTATTCTGAACGTAGTTGTCTGCAGACTTCTGTAGAAAGGCACGCTCTTTATCATTTAATGGACGAGCTTGTTTTACTGGGCTTCCTACATAGAGGTAACCGCTTTCAAGTACCTTGTTTGGTGGCACTAAGCTACCAGCACCAATCATCACTTCTTTTTGGATAATCACGCCATCCAACACGATCGCTCCCATACCAACAAGTACACGATCCTCAATAGTGCAGCCATGCAGCATTACTTTATGCCCGATAGTGACATCATTACCTATTAAGAGAGGATAACCGTCAGGGTTTTCAGCATTCTTATGGGTGACGTGCAAGACACTACCATCTTGGATATTCGTTCTCTCTCCAATATGAATGTGGTTCACATCCCCTCGAGCTGCAACCAAAGGCCACACGCTAGAGTCGTTACCGATTTTGATATCACCAACCAGTACTGAACTGGTATCTATATAGACACCTTGCCCAATCTGAGGGGATATTCCTTTATAACTGCGTATTGAACTCATAAATCCTCCTTTATATAGGCACCTTAAGCCCTTAATTAAGAGGAATACTAGTGAAAATGGGGTGTTTTGAACAAAAAACGCTCGAACAATCAAAAAAGTAAGAAAAACTTCAAAAAGGGCTTGCCAGTGTGATCGAAATCTCTATAATGCCACCTCGCTGACACGGGATGGCTTCGTAAGAAACCAAAACGAATCAGCAGGTCAAATTAGCCAAGCTAAGCGCTTGAAAAAAGTTT